>NCCY01000246.1 GCA_002279855.1 Rhizobiales bacterium 12-68-15 | reverse complement strand
CGCCGCCGCTGGGATGCAGGCGGGGTGCGCGAGGTCCGGCGCCCGGCCAACAAATGCAACGGCATGACCTATGATGCCGACCTCGACCTCATCGTCTGCGAACACGCCACCTCCGCCCTCGTGCGCGAGCGGGCGGACGGGCGGCGGGAGGTTCTCGCCACCCATTTCGAGGGCATGGAGCTGAACAGCCCCAACGATGTGGTGGTGAAGTCGGACGGCGCGATCTACTTCTCCGACCCCTGGTATGGCCGCATGCCGGTCTATGGGGTGGAGCGGCCGCGCCAGCTCGGGTTCCAGGGGGTCTATCGCATCCCGCCCGGCGGGGGCGCGCCGGAATTGCTGGTGGACCGCTATCTGTTCGACCAGCCTAACGGCCTGTGCTTTTGCCCGACGGAAGATCGGCTGTTCGTCAACGATACGGTCCAGCACAATATCCGCGTGTTCGACGTGCGGCCGGACGGGCGGCTGGGGCCGGGGCGGATCTTTGCCTCCGGCATCGTCTCTGCCACGCAGCCGGGCGTGCCGGACGGCATGAAGTGCGATGCGGCCGGCAATGTCTGGGTGTGCGGTCCCGGCGGGCTCTGGGTCTATTCGCCGGCCGGCGACCTCATGGGCAAGGTGGGGGTGCCCGAACTGGTGGGCAATTTCACCTGGGGCGGGCCGGACTGGCGCACCCTGTTCCTCACCGCCACCCACTCGCTTTATGCGGTGGAGACCCGCATCGGCCCGCGCATCGAGCCCTATATGAAGGCGGGCGGCGCGCGCCCGAACGCCGGGATGTCAGCGGGTGACGCGGACGCACGGCCGGTCTCCGGCGCCGCCCCGGCGGCGTCCGTGAGCGCGACGGGCGTGAAGACGGCGGCGCCGGGCTATCGGCTCGATCCCGCGCGCTGCGCGCTCATCATCCAGGACATGCAGAACGACGTGGTGATGGAGGGCGGGGCCTTTGCCGCCTCCGGCTCGCCCGCCCATTGCCGCGAGCAGAAGGCCATCGCCAACGGGGCGCGGCTGGCGCAGGCGGCGCGCGCGCTCGGCATTCCCGTCATCCATGTGTGGTTCATCGTCGAGCCCGGCGCGCCGGGCGTGACCATGAATGCGCCGCTGTTCGAGGGGCTGGCCGACGCCAAGGCGCTGGTGCGCGGCACCTGGGGCGCCGCGCCCGTGCCGGGGCTGGAGGCGCAGAGCGGCGACCATGTGGTGGAAAAGCAGCGCATGAGCGCGTGGGAGGGCACGCGCCTTGAAACCGTGCTGAAGGCGCTGGGCCGGGACGTGGTGATCGTCACCGGCGCCTGGACCAACATGTCCATCGAGCACACCGCACGCACCGGCGCCGACAAGGGCTATTTCATGGTGGTGCCGGAAGACGCCTGCTCCACCATGAACGCCGAGTGGCACACCGCCTCGGTGAATTACGCCCTCCAGAATGTCGCCGTCGTCACCGACGTGGACACGGTGATCGCCGCCACGCGGGGATGATGCCCGGCGGCCCGCCGGGCGGTGCTTCCCTTCGTCCCTCCGCCCGCTTTGGGCGGGCCGGGATGTTCTGGCGCGGGCCTGAGCGCCCCTGAGGCGCAGGTGCTGATCTCGGGGCGCAATCTGGAACAGGTGGTAAGGCCGGGCGAGGAGCCGCCGCGCAGCGTGACCTCGGCCGTCTTCGTCCACCTGCGGTCCGAAGTGCTGACCGGGGATCTGAAGGCCGGCCAGCCGCTGCGCGCGGCGGCCATTGCCGAGCGCCTGCGGGTGAGCCTGACGGCGGTCCGCGAGGCGCTGGTCCGCCTGCTGTCCGACAATTTCGTCACCTCGGTCGATCAGAAGGGGTTCCGGGTCAGCCCCGTCAGCCTTGAGGACCTGCTGGACGTGACGCAGACGCGCATCCAGATCGAGGGCGAGGCCCTGCGGCAGTCCATGGCGCGCGGCGGCGCGGAGTGGCGCGAGCGGATCGTCGCCTCCCACCAGCGCCTCTCGCGCATCCCGCAGCGCCTGCCCGAGGCGCCCCACCAGACCAATGAGGCCTGGGCGGAAGAACATGAGCGCTTCCATCTCTCGCTGGTGGATGCGTGCGGCTCGCCGTGGCTGCTGCGGTTCCGCAGCACCCTCTATGCCCATAGCGAGCGCTATCGCCGTCTCTCTGTCCGGGGCTCCGGCGCATCCGTGCGCGAGGTGGCGGCGGAGCATGATGACATCGTCCGGTCGGTGCTGAACGGAGATGCCGATGCAGCGGTCGAAGCCCTCTCCCAGCATTACCGCCGGACCATGGATATCGCGCGGTCCGTCCTCTAGCGCGGGCGGGGCGGCGCGCGATCGGGTGCGAGCGCCTTAAGCCCGCCCCCGCGAAACGCCGCGTCAGGGGCAAGCATCGGTTTTCCAAAGGCGGTCCCGACCGGGGCCGCCCATGGCCAGCGCGCGCCGCTGCGCCAGACGCCGCCGTGCGCCTGCCAGCGGGCAGGCCCGCCGCGCCGGTGAAGATCATCGTGGGGTTTGCGCCGGGCGGCAGTTCCGACATCGTCGCGCGCCTCGTGGCGGAGAAGCTGACGGTTCGCCTCGGCAAGCCGGTGGTGGTGGAGAACAGGCCCGGCGCGGGCGGCTTCCTCGCCACCAGCCAGGTGCTGCGCCAGCCCGCTGACGGCTACAGCCTGCTGCTTCTGGCCAGCGCCCATTCCGTCACCGCCGCCATGCGCGCCACCATGCCATTCGATCCGGTGGAGGATCTCGACTGGCTCACCACCGCCGCAACCTACGGCATGGTGTTCGGCGTGCGGCCGGATTCGCCCTATGCCAGCTTCGTGGACATCATCGCCGCCGCCAAGAGCAAGCCGAAGACGCTGACCTATTATTCCGTGGGCGACGGCACCGCCCATCACCTGCTCGGGGAATGGCTGAGCGCGGCGACGGGGGCGGAATTCATCCATGTGCCCTATCGCGGCAGTTCCGCCGCGCTGCCCGACTTCCTCGCCGGGCGGGTGGACATGATGATCGACACCATGACCTTCGCGCTGCCGCAGATGACGGCGGGCGCCATGCGGCCGCTCGCCGTCACCTCCCGCAAGGTGCCCGCGGAAATGGCGAAGGTGCCGTTCTCCGGTGATATCGTTCCCGGCCTCGCCTATGAATCCTGGCTGGGCCTCGCCATGCGCAAGGGGGCGCCGCCCGAGGTGGTCGAGAAGCTGCGGCGCGAGATCACGGCCATCGTCCTGTCCGCCGACTTCGCGCAGGAGCTGGCCAAGTTCGGCGCCAACGCGACCGCCAGCACGGGGGCCGAATTCGCCGACCGCATCCGCCGCGAGATCGCGGAATTCAGCCGCGTGATCGATGCCCGTGGCATCCAGAAGCAATAGGCCGCCACGCCCCGCACCGTGCAAGGGAGACAAGCCATGACGATCAAGGCCCTCGGCTATATCGGCGTGCAATCCAGCAATGTGGACGACTGGAGCAGCTTCGCCACCGGCCTGCTGGGCATGCAGGCGGTGGATCGCGGCGGCGCCGTGCGCACCTTCCGCATGGATGACCGCAAGCAGCGGCTGGTGGTGACGGGGGCCGACAATGACGGCCTCGGCTTCCTGGGCTGGGAAGTCGAGGATCATGCCGGGCTGGAGACCATGGCGGCCCGCCTCGACCGGCACGGCGTCGCGGTGCGGCGGGGGACGCGGGCGCTGGCGGTGGAGCGGCGGGTGGCCGACCTCATCGTCTTCACCGATCCCAACGGGCATCGCGTGGAGATCTTCCATTCGCCGGAGATCGCCACCGATCCGTTCGTGCCGGGCCGGCCCATATCGGGCTTCAAGACCGGGCCCTACGGCATGGGCCATGCGGTGCTCAACGTCACCAATATCGATCAGGCGGTGCCGTTCTATCGCGACATCCTCGGGTTCAGCGTCACCGATTACGGGCTGAAGCCGTTCCCGCTCTATTTCTTCCACGTCAACGGGCGTCACCACAGCTTCGCCATGGTGGGGTCGGGCAGGCAGAGCTTCCATCACTTCATGGTGGAACTGCGCAGCCTCGACGATGTCGGGCAGGGCTACGACCTCGCCCAGCTTGAGGACGGCCGCATCGCCTATACGCTGGGGCGGCACACCAACGACCACATGACCTCGTTCTACGCCCATACACCGTCGAAATTCTTCGTCGAATATGGCTGGGGCGCGCAGGTCATCGATCCGCAGACCTGGCAGCCCTTCGAGACCCATGACGGGCCGAGCCTGTGGGGGCACGAGCGCCTCTACATGGCCGAGGAACAGCGCACCCAGCTGCGCGAGATGCGCCTCGATGCCGCCCGGCGCGGGATCCGGGCCCCGAACCCCGCCAACTGCGCCTGGCTCGACGCGGCCATCGCGGCGGAATGACCGGGCGCCGGCGGCGCACAGCACTCTTCTGTTCAGTGAAAGGTCACCCATGAAACTCGTGTCTTTCGAGGCGGGCGGTCGCGCGCGCTTCGGTGTCGTGGCGGGCGAGGGGATCATCGATCTCGTTCCGCATTTTCAGGATCGCGGCATCACCGGCCTGCGCCAGCTCATCGCCGCCGACGCGCTGGAGGACGCCCGCCGCATCGCCGGAACCCACGCGCCGGACGTCGCGCTCGCGGATGTGGTGCTGCTGCCGGTCATCCCCGATCCCGGCAAGATCATCTGCATCGGCCTGAACTACCGCGACCATGTGGCCGAGACCGGCCGCACCGTCACCGAGAACCCGTCTTTGTTCACGCGCTATCCGGAAAGCCAGGTGGGCCATCTCCAGCCCATCGTGAAGCCGCTGGAATCCGACCATTTCGACTATGAGGGCGAACTGGCGCTGGTGATCGGACGCGGCGGGCGCCGCATCCGCGAGGAGGACGCGCTGGCGGCGGTGGCGGGCTATGCCTGCTACAATGAAGGCTCGATCCGCGACTGGCAGCGCCACACGTCGCAGTTCGGCGCCGGCAAGACCTTCGCCAAGACTGGCGCGTTCGGCCCGTGGATGGTGACGTGCGACGAGATCCCCGATCCCGGCCACCTCACGCTGGAAACGCGCCTCAACGGTGCCGTGGTGCAGCATGCCACCACCGATTTGCTCATCACCGGCATTCCGGCTCTCATCCGCTATTGTTCGACCGTGATGACGCTGGAGCCGGGCGACGTCATCGTCACCGGCACGCCCGGCGGTGTCGGCGCCAAGCGCACCCCGCCCTTGTGGATGAAGGCCGGCGATACGGTGGAGGTGGAGATCAGCGGCATCGGCATCCTGCGCAACCCGGTGGTGGCCGAGGCGGCCTGAGCGCGGACCGGAGCGCCCCGCCCGTCCTGCCTGCGGGCGGGGGCGAAGGTCCACGTTTTCAAGAGACCGCAGGTCTAGTAATGATCCGTGCCCGGAGTTCGACCGGCAGCGGCATGCTGCGGCGGGCATGGAGAGTGCAGTGGCGGACAAGCAGACCTTCAGCGCTCCCGATGGCGGCGTTGCCGCCGTGGAGCGCGCCTTCTCCATCATGGCGGCGCTGGAGCGTGCGGAAGGGCCGGTGGCGCTGGCGGACCTGTCGCGGATCACCGGCCTCTACAAGAGCACCATCCTGCGCCTCATGATCTCGCTGGAGCACAACGGCTATGCCACGCGCCTGCGGGACGGGTGCTATGACCTCGGCCCGGCGGCGATCCGCCTCGGGCTGGCCTATGAGCGCAAGAACGCCCTGCGCGCGCATGTGCTGCCGGTGCTTCAGGATCTTGTGGGGAGGGGCACCGAAAGCGCCTCCTTCCATGTGCGGCAGGATGGCGAGCACCGGCTGTGCCTGTACCGGGTGGATTCGCACCACTCCACGCTGGACCGGGTCACGGCGGGCGAGACCTATCCCATGAAGGTGGGGGCGGCCGGGCGGGTGCTGCTCGCATTCGAGGAGCCGGCGTCCCCGTCCTCCGCCGCGATCATCGCGCACGGCTGGGCCTTGTCGCTGGGCGAGCGGGACCCGGCCTGCGCCGGGCTTGCGGCGCCGGTGTTCGGCGCTGCGGGGCTGCTCGGCGCGCTCTCCCTCTCCGGGCCGCGCGAGCGGTTCGGCGCGGCGGAGATCGACGCCATGCGCGCGCTTCTCATGCCGCTGGCCGCAGACCTCACCCGCCGCCTCGGCGGGACATGGCCACGCTTCTCTGCGGCCTGACGGGGATGCCGGCGGCGGACCGCTCCGCCGCCGGCCTGTCGGCTCTATTTGAGGGTTGCGCCGGAGGCCTTGGCGGCCGCGCCCCAGTTCTTGTTCTCCTCGACCATGAAGGCGGCGAAGGCCTGGGGCGTGCTGTTGATCACATCCCCGCCCAGCTGCTCCAGCCGCTTCTGCATCTCCGGCTCGGCGACGATCTTGGAGACGTCCTTGTAGATCTGCTGCACCAGATCCGGCTTGATCGCGGCCGGGGCCAGCAGGCCGAACCAGGTCGCGGCCTCGAAATCCTTCATGCCTGCCTCGGCGAAGGTGGGCACCTGCGGCAGAGCGGTGAGGCGGCGGGAATTGGCCACCGCCAGCGCGCGCAGCTTGCCGGATTCGATCAGCGGGATCACCGCCGTGGCGGTGGCGAGCATCATCTGCACCTGCCCGCCCATCAGGTCGGTGAGGGCAGGGGCGTCGCCCTTGTAGGGCACATGGGTGATGCCGCTCTTGGTGGCGATCTTGAACAGTTCGCCCGACAGATGCTGCGCGGTGCCGATGCCGGGAGAGGCGAAATTGACCTTGCCGCCCTCCTTGTCGAGCCAGGTGATAAAGTCCGGCAGCGTCTTGGCGGGCACGTCCGGGTTCACCACCAGCACCAGCGGCACCTTGGTGACCAGCGTGATGGGCGCGAAATCCTTCACCGGGTCATAGGACAGGCCGGGATAGAGATGGCCGCTGATGGTGTGGGCCGAGGTGGTCATGAACAGGGTGTAGCCATCGGCCGGGGCCTGTGCGACGGCGCGCGCCGCGATGGTGGTGCCGGCACCGGCGCGGTTGTCCACCACCACGGGCTGCTTCCAGGCGGTGGTCAGCTTTTTCGCGATGGCCCGCGCCACCACGTCCGTCGCCCCTGGTGACGGTGCGGGTGGGATAGGGATCGGCTGCCGCGGCGCCGGTGGTCAGCAGCAGGCATCCGGCAAGGGCTGCCATCAGGGTTCTGGGCGTCATGGGACCTCCTTGGGGTGTCTGTTTTCCGGTCGGCGAAGGGATTTCGGGCGCAGCCGCCCGCGTCCGGCGCCCGGTGGACGGGCAGCCGGTTTTGCGGAGCGCGCGAAAGAGACGTGTCAGGCGTCGGCGATGATGCGGCTCACGGCCGGCCAGTAGAGGTCCGCCAGCCCGGCTTCCTGCGTGCGGGCCAGCAGCCGGTCGGCCAGTTCCGCGCCTTCCAGCTTCAGCCCCACGGAGCCGGCCAGCGACAGCGCGTAGGAAATGTCCTTGCGGGCATAGCTGGTGGAAAAGGCGCGCTCCGGAAACGTGTCCGGGACGATGGCCTTCATGCCGTGATTGCGCAGGGCGAAGCTGTCGGCGGAGCCTTTCATCAGGGTCTCGAACAGCAGCTTTCCGTCCACGCCCGCCCGGCGCGCGGTG
>NCCY01000011.1 GCA_002279855.1 Rhizobiales bacterium 12-68-15 | reverse complement strand
CGGTCATTTCCGCGCCGATCTGCGCGCCCTGCGTCTCGATCGTGCGCCGTAGCGCATCGAACGCGGCGGCCGGGTCGCCGGCGTCCTCGTCCAGTGCTTGCCGTGCGATTCCTTCGCTGTCGTCGTCCAGTTCCGCCATGATCTCCCTGCCCTACATTCCCAAACCGATGCCCCGGCTAATCTGCCGGCTGCGTGTCATTTCCTCTTGCAGCTCGCGGGCGATGCTCTGGCCCCGGCGCAGCTCCTGCCCGATTCCAAGCTCCCGGCTGCGATTGCGCAGAATGGAATCTACCTGCGGGTCACGTTCGAGGCTGTGAGCCATGCCGTTCATCCGGCTTTCGACCTTGCCGCGCGCCTCGTCATGCTGCCAGCCGCGAAGCTGCTTCTGCTGCGCTCTCAAATCCTGCCACTTTTCAACGAACCGCTCGGCCCTGACATTCGGGTCTTGCAGCGCCGCGTTCTCGCGCTTCATGCCCTCGATGACATGGGCGACACGCTCCCGGCCGGAAAGCTCGGTCATGCCGCGCGCCGTCTGCGGGTCGTTCTGCAGGGTCGAGCGCATCAGGTCTTTCATGCCGGGCTGCACCTGGTCGAGCTGCTGGCCGGCCTCGCGCATTTCCTGCCGCTGCATGTCGAGGACCGGCAGCCCCTCGCGCCGGTGCTGGTCGATCGACTGATAGGCCCGCGCATAGCGGTCAACGGCCGCCTCAAGCGGCGACTGCCCCCGCGCCCGCTCGGCCAGCCGGTCGGGCGCCGGCGCCTGCCGCAAGCTCCCTTCCCTTTCCGGCCGTTCGCTGCGCTCCTGCGAGGGTGTGGAACGCGCATTGAGCTTGAGGCCGGCGAACATGCCGCGCCGCTGCTTCTCGGCCTGCTGCGGCGGTTTCTGGTCGATCTGTGGGCCGGCCTCATTGGCACGGCCCTGCTGCGGCCCCTCGGCCGCCGCGCCGCGCCCGAGTTTCAGGCCCGCGAACGGCCGGGGGCGCTGCTGCCGATCGGGGGCGAGATCTGCGCGAGGATCTGCACCGAGATCCTGCGCGAGATCCGCGCGGACTTTTTGCGAGGATCTCGGCGCGCGGTCCTCGATGCGCTCCCGCTCGGCCGGAATCTCGATCTCGCTGCGGACGCCCATTTGCTCCGCGATCCCGCGCCGTTCGGCAAAGTCGCGCAAGGTGACGGGGGTGGAACCCTCATGCTGTAGGCCGATCTTCTCCCCGATCTCCGGCGCGGCCTCCTTCATGGCCCGCTCAAGATCGACGCCCCATAGCGTGCGCTGCTCGCCCTTGTCGTTTTCCAGCGTCACGAAATAGCTTTTGGACTTCTGCCGGTCATGCTCGAAGGGCGCGGCTCCGTGCTCGACCAGGCGGCCGGCATTGGTGAACTCGTCCTGGGCGGCGTAGAGCTGCACGCCGTCGCGATGCCGGGTCATGGCGACGTAGGTTAGATGCCGGTCCATCGTCCCCGACGCCAGCACATAGGAACGATCGACCGTCGCGCCCTGGTTCTTGTGAATCGTCGTCGCATAGCCGTGGTCGATCGCCTGATAGTCGCCCATCGGTATGCTGATCGTATCCCCGCCCCGGTTGTCGAGCTGCGCGACGATCCGGCCGGCCTCGACATGCTCGACGGTCCCAAGCATCCCGTTTTTCACGCCAAGGTCGCGGTTGTTCTCAAGGAACACGATGCGGTCGCCCGGCGCGAACTCCCGGCTACCGTCATTGGTCTGGAAGGTCAGCGCGCCGGCGTCCTCGCCGCGCGCCAGCTCGCCCCGGTCCTGTAGCTCCGTCCGGATCGTGTCATTGATGGCGCGCACATCGGCCCGGCGATGCGCCATCGCAACCCGGGTGCCGTCCGGACGCTGATCTCGATCGGCAAGATAATCGCGCACGATCTCGCCGCGCGCGTCCTCGCCGGTCTCACTGAAACGAATGTCGCCCCGGTCCCGATAGGCCGCCAGCCCCTCGGCCGTTCGGTGCGTGGCGAAGTCAACCGACGCCTCCCGCTGCCAGTCCACGCGCTGCCGGCGTATCTCGGAAAGCTCGGCATGGCCGATTTCCTCCGTGATCGCCCGGAACGGTGCGCCGGCCCCGATCGCCTGCAACTGCTCATGATCGCCTACAAGGACGATCTTCGCCCCGCGCGCCTCGGCCTCGTTGACGAAGCGGGCGAGCTGGCGGCTCCCGACCATGCCGGCCTCGTCGATGACAAACACGTCGCCGCGGCCGAGCTGGCCGCGGTCGTTGTCCCAACCGCGGGACCATGACGCCAGTGTGCGGCTCTGGATGCCGGAAGATTCTTCCAGGCCCTCGGCCGCCTTGCCCGACAAGGCCGCGCCGTGGACCGTGTAGCCCTCGGCCTCCCATGCCTCGCGCGCCGCCGCAAGCATGGTGGACTTGCCAGCGCCGGCATATCCGACAACGGCCGCGATGCGCTCCGGCCCGGTGATATGCTCGATCGCCCGGCGCTGCTCGTCAGACAGCCGGGCCGAAGCATCGCCGGCGCTCTGCTGAATGGCGGCGTCCTGTCGATCTATGGCTTGGCTGACATGCCGGCGATCGACGCCATGAGATTGCACCTGGTGCATCCGCTGCGCGCTCTCGACCATGCCGGATTCGATCCCGACCATTTCGCGGGTCGAATACCGGGCAAGCTCGATCTCGCCGGTTGCCGGGTCGGCGCGCTCGGCCTGCAACTCGACCAGGGCGGGCGAGGCCATCACCTTCGCGAACGCGCTCTGGAACTCCTGCGGGTCGTCGTTGATGTAGCGATGCAGCGCCCGCGCAACGTCGCGCCGGTCGAACACGCTCTTTTCCCCGGTGATGATCGTAAGAACCTGCTCCGGCTTCTCGCGGATAAGATCGGCGTTGCGCTGCGCCGCTTCCTCGTCCAGCCGCGTGCGCGACACGTCGAGGCCGCGCCGCTCCATCTGCGTGGCATGGACGCCCATATGTTCGGTAGGCGCGATCTCTAGCCCGCGCTCCATATGCGAACGATGGTCGATGCGAATATCAAGACCGGCCATCGCAAGCCGCTCGTTCGCGATCCCCTCCCACCTCTGGCGAATGTCGCGGAGCTGCATGTCGGTCGTCGGCAGGTCGTTCGCCAACAGCCATTTGTTTTCGCGCTCAAGATAGGTCTTGTCGCCTAGACCGTCCTCCGTCACCTGCCGCGTCGTCATCATCACATGGGCGTGGTGATTGCGAACGTCGCTGGCGTCGTGCGGCGAATGGATCGCGAAATCCACCGCCGCGCCATAGCGGTTTGCCAGTTCCTGCGCGAACTCCCGCGTTGCCTCTAGCCGTTCCTCGGCCGAAAGCTCATGAGGCAAGGCAATCTCGAATTCGCGGGCAACGCGGGCGTCTTTCCGCTTTTCCGCAAACTCGGCCGCATTCCACAAGGCCGAACGATCACGCGCCCAATCGGCATTGATGCCTTCTGGCAAGACGATCTCCGCATGTTCCACGCCCTGTTTGGCGGTGTAGTCGTGCGTGATCCCGTCGCGCTCGTTGGTCAGCTTCTCCCCGGCACGATAAGCCATCGAGGCGACAGCGCTACGGCCGCTCGCTCTCGAAACTGGCTTTATGCTCAAATGGTAGATCGCCAATGCCGATCGTTCCTTTGTCGTTTCTGCTTTCCCGCCAGCCGCCAAGCTGGCGGCGCGCTGAGTTACGCAGTAACTCGTAAGTGCGCCCTTCTCAACTCATTCGCTCCGCTCTCTCGCCGCTCGGTGTGGCGCTTGCGGCAACGTCGATGTGATGAACTGAGGCCGCGATTGTGCTGCAAATCCGCCGAATTTTCAAGCGGAACGGGCAAACACTGGAAAAACCGGGCGGGAATGATAGTCTTGGCGAACAACCGGAAAAGGAGATTTCAGGATGGCGCGCAAATCCATTGAAGAACGTCTAGCTCAACTGGATGCGCAAAGAGCCACGCTCAAGGCCCGGCTGTCGAAGCAGGAACGCGCCAACGATACACGCCGCAAGGTGCTGCTCGGCGCGCTCGTCATGCATCGGCTGGAAGGCGGACCCGATCAGTTTTCGCGCGACCTGGGCGACTGGCTGCGCCGCGAGCTGCCCGGCTTCCTGACGCGCGACGGCGACAAGGAACTCTTTGCCGATCTGCTCGGCAAGGCGGCCGATGCGCAAACGGCAGGGAGCGCCGGGGAGGCCGGTTCATGAATCAGGCGACACTTGCATGGGCCGCGTTCAAGAACATGCTGCGCGCGGCCGCCCGCGATCCGGTATGGGCGTTGATTAGCGTCATTCTCTCGCCGCTCCGGGGCGGGCGCTATCTGCTGCAAGTCGGCGCTTTCATTTTGTTCATTACGCTCGTTCTCGCCGCCATCGCCAACGGCATCCCGCAAGACTGGTGGATCGCCAGAACGATTGCCGGCCTGTTCGTCATTGCCGTCTTTCTCATCCTCGTCTTCCGCGTCCTCACCAATCCCATGATTGAGCATTTCGGGGATATGGAAGGCGAAACCCACGGCTCCGCCCGCTTCGCCACCAATAAGGAGGTAGCTCCCCTCACCCGCACCGATACCGGCCTGCTGATCGGCCGGGACGCCAAAACGAAAAAGCCGCTGCGCTATGACGGCCCGGCCCATCTGCTGACCATGGCACCGACCAGAACCGGCAAGGGCGTGGGAACCATCATCCCGAATCTGCTCACCGCCGACCGCTCCGTGATCTGCATCGACCCCAAGGGCGAGAATGCCAAAATCGCCGGCCGCGCCCGCGAAAAGTTCGGGCCGGTTCATGTCCTCGATCCCTTCGGCGTCACCGGCCTGACCTCGGCCGCCTTCAATCCCCTCGACCAGCTCGACCTGGCCGGCCTCGATGTCGCGGAAGATGCAAGCACCCTTGCCGACGCCCTCGTGTTCGATGAACCGGGCACGGCTGGCGAGGCCCATTGGAACGAGGAAGCCAAGGCGCTGATTGCCGGCCTCATCCTCCATATCGCCGCCCAGGAGCCGCGTGAGCGCCGGAACCTCGCCACCCTGCGCGACTATCTCACACTCGCCCCGGAAGCCTTCGCCGCGCTCCTGAAGGACATGCAGGCATCCCCTGAAGCGGCCGGCCTGGTCGCCCGCGCCGCAAACCGCCACCTCGGCAAGTCCGACCGTGAGGCGGCCGGCGTGCTGTCGGCCGCGCAGCGCCATACCCATTTCCTCGACTCGCCCCGCATGGTCGCCGTCCTCGGCCGCTCGGATTTCCGCTTTGCCGATCTCAAGCGCCGCAACGTCTCCGTCTTCCTCGTCCTGCCGCCCGATCGGCTTTCGACCTATTCACGCTGGCTACGCCTGCTCGTCGCGCAAAGCCTCACCGACATGGCCCGCGATCCGGCCAAGCCGGCAACGCCGGTCCTCTACCTGCTGGATGAGTTCGCCGCCCTCGGCCACCTCGCCCCGGTCGAACGCGCCATGGGCCTGATGGCCGGCTACGGCGTCCAGCTCTGGCCGATCCTGCAAGACGTTCACCAACTCCGCGCCACCTACGGCCAGCGCGCCGGCACATTCCTGTCGAACGCCGGCGTCCTACAGGTCTTCGGCGTCAACGATCACGACAGCGCCCGCGCTGCTGACGCCGGATGAGGTCCGCAACCTGCCGCAGAATGTCGAATTGCTGTTCCTCGCCGGGCAACGGCCGATCGTCGCCGGCAAGCTCGCCTATTACGCCGATGCGGAATTCAGGGGGCTGTTCGACCAGGCATGAAAGATGAAACCATGACCGACACCGATGCGCCCGAATGGCCCGATCCCGCCGACAAGGCCCATGCCGTCGAGCAAGCCAAGCGGCTCCGCAACCAGGTCGCAGAGGGCGGATTGCGATTTGAAGCCTATTTGCCGCCGTCTCTGGCCCTGTGGCTGCTCGACCTGATCGAACAGGGCAAGTTCCTTGATCCGTTCGAAGCCGTGTTCGTGATCCTGAGCGAACATAAGGAGCTGGAACCCCATGCCGATCTACGCCGGGAACTGCTCAAGCGCAGCATACAGGCGGCGGCCGATGATCCCCGGCCGGGTATTTCGGGCGAGGAAATGAAAGCACGGTTGCGGGAGAAGTTCAAAAACCCCCTGCCCGAGCCGGCCAGATGGGAAAAGCGGTCCCGGCGCTGACGCACCGGGGCTTTGTCACTGGCGGCCCTCCGGCTCACTACAGCGCGACGTGAGGGCGCGTTCGCCTCCGGGCCGGTCGCGGCTTCCGCCGCTCGGCACGACGCTAGCCCCCGGCCGGCCCGCTCTCATCATCTAGGGCCGTAGGGGCGGCCGGGGGCGGGTTGCTTACACACTTACATGCAAGCATGATAGCGCGCCCTATTAATGCAGCGCCTCAATGCCTCGCCGGCGAATGACGTTCAACAAGGCCAGCGCCGGCCCCTTGGCCAGCGCCTCGCCGCGCTCAAGCTGCGACACATAGCCGGGCGTCACGTTGAGATAACGGCCGAAGGCGGCTTGACTAAGGTGCGCCCGCTCGCGCACGGCCCGCACGTCCGCGCCCGTCATCGGCGCTTCGGTCGGCAAGGTCTTCTCTCCAAGATGCCGCGCCGTGATCTTCTCATAGGTCGTCTCGTCCATGATCCCGAGGCGGCGTTGCGCGCCGGCCATTTCCGCGATTTCGCGGGAAAGGCGGCTAGGCTTCGTCGTCGTCATGCTCGATCTCCTTCAAATCTCCGTCCTCAATGGCTTGCCCGACCAGCTCGGCCGACGCGGCAAGCCAATTAGCGCCGATCGTGCGCAGGGCTTCCAGCTCGTCAGCGTCGATGTTGTCACGGTCGCTCTTGGCGAACGCATACAGAAACACCGCGCGACCAGCAGCCCGATAGGCGACGATCATCCGAAACCCGCCAGAGCGTCCCTGACCGAGCCGCGCCACGCGTTGCTTGATGAGGCCGCCGCCAAGATCGGCGTCGATCGTGCCGCGCTCGGCCCGCTCGATCGCCTCGCCCAAGCTGGCGTCAGCAATCCGTTGCCTGCGAGCGAACCGCACAACGCCTCTGGTCAAGAAAATCCGCACGAAGCCTCACTATAACACTCTAAACTATAGTGCATATTGTTATATTTTCAATCCCCATCCTCACGGACAACCGGATAATTGTATTTGGCAAAAAGCAGGTTCAGCGCCTCGGCAACAAGCCGCTCCTTTGGAATCCGCTTGCCCTTCTCATCCCTGCTGCGAAAACTGAGTTCGTCCAGCGTCTCCCAATAGGCGGGCGGCAGGAAATGCGTTCTGCCGAGCTTGTTAGCACGCGAGGGCGCAACATAGCTCCCGGCCGGCTGCGAAGCTGGCGCGCTCCCTTGCGGCTCTGACGGAGCCTCCGGCGCGGATGCGGGTTGCTCTGCGGTCTTGATCGCAGCGGCGAGAAGCGAAGGCTTGCGGCTCATGCTTTCATCCTTTCATGATTTCCTGTAATCATGCTTGCCTGCTCTGAAAGGAACGTGAACAGGCCGGCGACTTCCTGGGCCGCACGGCCATGCGGTTCCAGCTCCTGCGGCGTCTGCCCCAAGGCCGGGGCGTCCTCATAGGTTTTCAGCCGCGACACATGGATGGGGGCAACCTTCACGTTGAAGCTCGCGGCAATCGCGGCGGCATCGTCAACCGCCCTGCCCCCGGCGTTCGGATGCACCAGATTGAGCACAACGAACGTTGGCGGACTGCCGGCCATGTCGAGAAGCCGCTTTAGCGGCTCCAAAGTTTCAATCGAAAATATCTGCGCCTGCGACGGGACCAGCACTATATCGGCGTGCTTGGCCGCCTCGACCGAGGCGCTTTCCATCTTGCCGGGCGTGTCGATGAACACCCAATCCATGCCAAGGCCGCGATAGGCGTCCAGCGAGCGCCGGATAGCGCCGGGCTGGATCGAGGCAACGTCCGGGCCGTCGCCCTTGCGCCGGTCGAACCAGTTGACGGCGTTTGTCTGTGGGTCGAGATCGAGCAGGGCCGATTTCTTCCCGGCCAGGTGAGCCGCGACCGCAAGCGCCGTCGCGATCGTCGTCTTGCCGGTCCCGCCCTTCTGCGTGCAGAACGCCACTGTTATCATGATTGCATCCTTTCATGAAATAAAGGCTACATGCTTTCTCCAATACATGAAAGCATGTATTCATGCAGGAAAGGTTAACTACTCCGCTTCCTCAGCGGCCGCCATCGGCTCGTCGCACTCGCCGCAAATCAGGCAGACACCGGGTTTCGCCCAGGCGTTCAACTCACATGACGGGCAGGTGTAACGGGTCTTGCTGGCCCATTTCGCCTTGCGCGCCTTCCGAGCGGCGGCATCGTCCCAAAGCTCGACATAGAGGGAGGTAAAGTCGGGCTGCGCCGCCAGCTCGGCAAAGACGCGGGCATAGCGGCCGCCCTCGACAATGTAATGGCTGCATGACTGCCCGGTTTCCTTCCCGCCTGGCTGGCCGGTATCCGAAGGGTGCAAGCCGATCTCGTGCATTTTCGCCGCCCATTCCTTGTTGTGGTAGCCGGCGCGCGACGGCTTGCCGAAATGATGCTGCCAAAGGTGCGCCATCTCATGGGCGAGGGTGGAAAGGCTCTGCTCGTCGGTACGACTTTTGAAATGCGACGGATTCAGCGCAATTTCGTCGGTGATCTCCGCGCCGTCCTTCGATCCGAACCGGCCGCCCGCGAAATAGCCATAGGCTTTGTTTTTACGCTGCAACGTCACGAGGCAGGCCGGCAGCTCGCCGCCGAACAGGCGATCGTTGAAAAAATCGAACGCTTGATTCAGCGCGGCATAGGTTTTTGCGGTCGGATTGGCGGGGGACATGGCGGCCTCTTTTGTATCGTACGAAACAACAATCGCACATTTCAGGCATATATGCAAGCATGATTACATGATTTCATATTTTGCACCGCCCTTGCCGCCCTCTTTCTCTCGAAAGCCCATGCGACGTTGGCCGCAGGCGAGGCGGTTGGTGATTTTGCTCTGAGGGTGCCGGTCCGGACCGCCTATGACGCGGTCCGGAACCGCCGCAGGGCTGCGTGAGCGGCCCGAACAGCGGCGTCCGCTTATGTTTTCACATAGAGAATAGAATTAGAGGGGGATTCAGTCTGGTTATCGGACTCACGTTTCATGAAGGTCTTTGCCATCCTCACAAGGGTCTGCCCAAGCGGGCTGTCGCCGGCGTCGAGCTGCGTTCGCTCGTCGAGGGGCAGAGTCTTTCTGAAAGCGTCGATTGCCTCGGCCCAGGTCCGTTGATCCTGTCCATGATCCGCAGGCGGGGGAGGGGCCTTGCCGAACCGGCCAAGGAACTGCCGGGCCTTTTCCGGCAGGGACAGGCGATAGGCATTGCTCGCCTGCTGCACCCGGGGGCCGCGCCCCTCGTTCCCGGTTGGCTCGTAACGCCGCAGCCAGTCGATGAAGCCATGCGCCCGCAGGTTCTTCAGCGCTCGCACGATTGTATCGCGTGAGCGGCCCAGGCGGTCCATGATCGTGGTGATAGACGGCTCCAGCCGGCCGGTGCGGAAGTCGATCAGGTTGACGAACAGCCGCAGCACGTCGAGCGCCACCGATCCGAGCGGGCCGCTACGCTCGCCCTTCTCGTGCAAGCCGGCCTCGTTGTAGATTTCGGCCGCCTTCAAGATCGCCTGCACGTCCTTGCGCGTCGTCGCCTGCCAGATACGGCCCTCCGATCGCCCCTTGAAATAGCTGCGCCGACGAACCGGCGTCGGGCAGCGTGCGGCCGGGGGAGGCAGGACCAGGCCAAGCGCGGCTTGTCCCGATCCGCGCCATGCCGCCCGGCGCTCCTGGGCGAGAGCGGAGAGCTGGCCGGCGTCTTCCTCGGAGAGCTGGCCGGCGCTGTAGCGCGTCCAGACCTCCCGCATGATTTCATCAAGCGCGTTCGCACGCGCGCAGCCGATCGCGGCCGCGATTTGCGTCCTCAACATCTGTCCTTCGTCCCTCCATTCGGGAGGGCATGAGGGGGTGGACAACGGGCAAAGATTCAGCGTTCCCGCAAGAGGTGTCTCTTGCAGGGTTACTTCTAACAAGCTATGTTGGGAGCTGTTCAGGCCGGGCCAACAAAGCCGGTTCCGTAATCCGAAAACCCCTTGCCGCTGCTAACGGCTAGGGGTTTTTCATTTCATGCCCTCGGCGCGTTTTCGATATAAAACCTCAGAGCTTCTTCGATGATCGGCGCGCGCGATGACGCGCCCTTGGCTTCCTTGATCTGGTCAAGTCGTGCGACCAGATCGGCGGGAAGGTCGGTGTTCACATAAATGCGGCCGGCCGCCCTCAACCGCTCTCGATGGGCGGCGACCTTTTCTTTAACTGGTATAGCGGTTCGACTCATAGGTTACAGGAAACCGCGATTCTTCCGATTCTGCAAGCCCTTGAATCCAGACCGCTGAAATCGTGGGGTTTCGCTGTCACAATTCCCGCCGTTCCGCCAACTTCCCCGCTGAAATGTCGAGGCGCGCAACATGCTTTCATGTAGTCATGCGTGCATGTCCGCCTGAAAATGCGCGATTGATGTTTCGTACGATACAAACCCCGCGCCGGTCAGCTCTCGGCCGACGCGCCATCTAGCGCCCGGTAAAGGGTTGCGCGATGCACGCCCAGGAGCCGGGCGACCTCGGCCGGCTTCATGTCGCCGTTGATGAGCTGGCGGGCGTGCGCGATCTGCTCGGCCGAAAGGGCAGGGGGGCGGCCGAAGCGCACCCCCTTCGCCTTGGCGGCCACACGGCCGGCGCTCGTGCGCTCATGAATCAAGCTGCGCTCGAACTCGGCAACGCCGGCGAAGAATGTCAGCACCATGCGCCCCGCCGGCGTCGTCGTGTCGGCCCACGGCTCGGCCAATGAGCGCAAGCCGGCTTCGACCTGGCCGATCCGCTCGGCAATGTCCAGAAGATCGCGCGTCACCGTCACCACATTGCCCGGCTGCAAATGGTCCAGCATCTTCGCCAGCTCGGGGCGGCCGCGCTGCGCGCCGGATGCCTTTTCCTCGAACACGCGCTTGCAGCCGGCCGCCTTCAGCGCCGCGCGCTGCTGGTCGAGGGTCTGGCCTTCGGTCGAGACGCGGGCATATCCGATAAGCAAGGGCTGGGGCTTCCTCATGGGTGACATGCTCGGAATCTACCGCGTGCAATCCGTCGCGGAAATCCCTATTCTGCGACTGTCGACATGGAACAAGAGTAGAGATTTGGACAATATTCGGGAAACCCTTGAGACACAGCAGGTCAAAATCTATTTCGGCGCGGTCGTTCTGGCCGCCCTCATCGCTTGGCTTGTTCCGGGCACAACCGCGCTAGAGAGCACCTTTAACGCTAGTCGAGCTGATAAGTGAACTGATCTACATGCGGTTGATTCCGAAACTTGGCGCTCCGGAATCCGCTAATGTCTTGAAGGCTTACGATACGTGATCGAAAGATATGCATCGGCCAATGACGATCCCGGCATGCAATTAGGTTCAAGCGCCTCAAGGGCTTTCAGAAGATGTTCGGCAATGTCGAGGCGATTATCGGCGACTGCCTGCTTGAAGGCAGTTAGAATCGCTGCTTCCAGCCGTGTGCAGCTGCATGGCATCTCAATCCTCCTTCAACCCGAAATAGATCGACCATCCAAATTTCCTTTTCCGGTCAGAACTATGAACCTTCCAACCGGGGGAAGCTCAAGCCCCCATCTGAATGATCGTGCGAAAGGCGTTGCGCTGTCGCAGAAATTCTGAAACCTGCGCCACGTCTGTCGTTTTCAGGAGACGATTGCACGAGTTGATAGAGCTTTACGCCAGATGTGCAGCCGACTCTTGACAGCCCGATGTCAACACTCACCGTCACGAGAATCGTGTATGCTCGGCACTCGTGTGCACGAGGCAGGGCTTGGGAACTCTACCGCGAACGGCCGGTTGACCTGCAGCCACGACCGGAGAGCTTCTATGTCCTACGCCCGTTTCGGCCTCATGATTCTGACCTCGACAGTGGTGATGTTCGGGCTGATGTATCTCAACACCTACGAGATCGCGCATATCGCCTGGAGCCAGACGCGCGCCTGGATGGCGCTGATGATGGGCGGCGTCATGGCCTTCATCATGATGGGCTTCATGTGGGGCATGTATGACAAGAAGGGCCGCAACTGGGGCATCATGGCGGCCGCAGTCGTCGTGGCGGCGGGCGCGCTGTGGTTCGTGCGCAGCCAGGAAACCGTGGCGGACGTGTCCTACATGGAGGCGATGATCCCGCACCACTCGATCGCCGTGCTGACGAGTTCGCGCGCGCATATCCGTGATCCGCGCGTCCGCGAACTGGCAGACGGCATTATCAAGGCGCAGATGCAGGAGATCGCCGAGATGAGGGCCTTGATCGCGGATATGAAGGCCAATCCTCTCCCCGACGGCGCTCCGGACCTGCCTGCATTGCGCCCGGATGACGTGGCTGTGAATGAGGCGGTGGAGAAGGCCCTTCAACCCTCAGGCCAGTAGCGGGTCCTTGCCGCGCCGGCGATGATCAGGGACGGCGGTGCAAGCAGAGCGGTGGCGCCGGGAAATGCCGGCACCACCTTTCCGGATTTGATCAGTTCGCAGCTCCATAAACGATGCCGTTGGGGCGATTACCCACCGGCACCGTCCCGACTACCTCCTGGCGACGGGCATCGATAACCGAAACGCTGTCATCCGCCGTGTTGGTCACGAACACGAAGGCGCCGTCCGCGGAGACTGATACGCCATGAGCGCCGAGGCCGGTTTTCAGCGTCTTGACCACGTTTCCGGTTGCCGTGTCGATCACCGAAACCGTATCGTTCGGCGTGGCTTCGGGTCCTTGGTTGGCGACATAGACCTGTTTGCCGTCCGGGGTTGCGACAAGCTGGATCGGACCCGGTCCGACGTCGATCTTGCCTTCGACCTTGCGCGATGCGCGGTCGATCACTGCCACGCGATTTTCGTCGCGCAGCGAGACGTAGACCTTGGTCCCATCGGGGGTGAACCCGACCTGCACCGGAGCCATACCCGCGGGAATGCGCGCCGCCTCCGCCAAGCTGGCTGTGTCGATGACCGAAACCGATCCGTCCTCGACATTGGCGACGTAAAGCTCGGTGCCCTCGGGGCTGAGTCGAAGCCCGTGCGGCGCGGTGCCGGTCTCAATGCGGTCGATGACCTTCAAGCTCGCAAGATCGACCACCGCCACCTCATTGTCGCCGGAAAGCGACACGAAGGCGCGCCCCTTCCGGTCAGCCACGACATGGGCCGGATGCGCCCCGACTTCGACAGTGGCGACAGGCCTGGAGAGATCCTTCGCATCGATTATCGCCAAAAGTCCGGCGGCGGCAGCGGTGTCGGCATGGTCGTGCCCGCCCGTTGCGGGATCGCCGCTGGCAGGCGTGCCGACTGCCAACAGGGAACCTCCGTCCGGCGTCAGGTCGACGTTGTGGGGTGACACCGGGAGCGGCACCTTGGTCACCGAGCCCGTGGCAAGGTCGATGGCACTGAGGGTATTGCCGCCTTCGTCCGCGGACCAGGTGGTTCCCCCGGTCTGGCCGAAGTTCAGGGCTGCAGAGCCGCCCTTTTCCTTCAGCCACGTCTTCATTTCGGCGATCTCACGCTCCTGCGCCGCGATGATCTGTCCCGCCCATTCCTGCGTCTGCGGGTCGTCGCCGTATTTCTGCACGACCTTTGCCATGTCGATTGCGCTTTGATGATGGGGGATCATGCCCTGCACGAAGGCCGTGTCCGCATCATCGGCCATGACCCCCTTCATCATCGGCGCCTGCATCGCGTCCATCGCGTCCAGATAGGCTTGGGTGAAGTCGGGAAGGTCCTTGTTCGCGGATGCTGCGCCGGCCGGGTTCGGCAGGGCCATCATCCCCTGCATCATGCCGCCCTGCATCATCTGCTGCATGGCCTTCATGCACTCGGGGGACATGGCCTGCATCATGGCCTGGCCCTGTTCAGGCATGCCCGACATTTCGGGTTTCGGTTGCGGAGACACGGGCGCCTGCCCGGTCACTGCCGGAGCTTGTGCGGGGTGGTGGCTATCATGTTCAGTCTGGGCCAGGGCAGCGGCCGGCAAGGCCGCCATGAGGCTGACGGAGAAAGCAATCGCAGTGCGTTTCATTGATGTTCATCCAGAATTCGGGAGCGGCGTCACGTGCCGGACGCACGGTTCCATTGTGATCGTCGATTGGCGGATGCGGCGCTCTGCCTCTGGCCGAGGCGACCGGAAGGCATGGGCCTCAACCGGTCATGAGCACCGTCAGATAATCGCGAACAGGCGCGGAGGCCGCAAAATTCGAGAGGGTGTCCGACCGGATCGGTGTGACCAGATCACCGAGAGGACATCATCCTCCTGAGGCGGATCCATGGACAGGGCACCCGGCAGAACGACGGCGAGGGTGCAGAGCTGGATACAACAATCATGCCGGAGGGATGATCCCAGATCATCGGAACTGCACGGCTCGGCGGCATCCAGTCGGGTTCCGTCCTGCATCATGGGAGAGTGGGCGCAATCCTGACCTGTGGCAGCGACGAGCTGGTCGCCATGAGTCATTTGCCCCGCAAAGCCGGCATGGGCGGCAGACTGCAGGATAAAAATCGCAAAGGCGAAAAGCAGAAACGCAGCCGCCACCTGCCGCAGCCGGTCCGCCCAAGCCGTTCCCGGTGCCGGTTGCCTGTTCATGAGGGGCTTCTGCGTTGCGACACCGGTTTCTGCCTCAGACCTCTCGCCCGCCCAGGAACCGTGCGAACCTCGTCTGGCCTACGGGTCCGAACAGCACGACGTCGTAATGCTCGGGATCGACGCCGGGGAAATCCATGCCCGGCGAGCCGGCAGGCATCCCAGCAACAGCCAGCCCCGCCGCAGCGGGCCGTTCGGCCAGCAGGCGGCGCAAAGCCGCGGCCGGGACATGGCCCTCGATGACATAGCCCTCCACCTCGGCGGTGTGGCAGGAAGCCAACTGGGCCGGAACCCGCAGACGCCGCTTGAGGCTGTCCACGTCCGCCGATTCAACAATCTTGACCGGAAAGCCCGCAGCCCTGATGTGATCGGCCCAGCCCTCGCAGCAGCCGCAGGACGGATCCTTGGTCACCGTCACCAGGGGCAGGGTCTCGGCCTGTCCGATTGCCACGGCCGAGAGCAGCAAGGGGAGTGCGCCGGCACTCGCCAGAAGTGCGCGCCGGCTGATCGCGGTGCTGGTTCCCATTCCGAATCCTTCGTTTTGCCGCTGTCAGTGTCACACCACGTTGTGCCGCGACATGAAACCCGAGGCATCGAACCGGCGACAGCTTGCCGCAGCATGATGTCGCGCCGTTTTTTGCCGGGCAACGGCTGAACGGGGCGGCTCACGACAATATGCAAAGTCGCTACCGTGCGCGATCTCGACGCATCTGCAGTGGTCTGGCATCCATGCTCCATGCAGATGTTTCGAACCATTGCGATGGTTATTCTGGTGCTCATAGTGCCCCTGTCGGGCGCCTATGCGGGCACTTGGGCGCTGCCGGCCACGGCCGAAGCCTACGAGAAAGCCGCACCAGAAACTCCGACCTGGTCCGATCATGTCCATCTGCGAACTGAAGTTGCGCTGACCGCCGCGTCAGCGGACGGGACATGCCATGCGGCGCTGCCCGGCGCCCCTTGCCATCCGGAGTACCTGCTACTTGCCATGGCCGAGCCTGGCAGTCGCGGTTTTGCGCGAGAGCATCGCCGGATTGATCGCCGCCAGATCAGGGTCGGGCTGATCCCACCTTCCATCTACCACCCTCCGCGATCCCGCTGAGCCGCGCCGCCCGCGGGCACTCCATCAGCTTCAAAAAGGATTGCGATCATGATGAATCGACGCAACTTCGCCGTGGCGGGGACCGCAGTGCTTCTGTCGGCCTGCACACGCCCTGTCATGGAACCAGTTATCCCACCGCCGCAGCCTGCCGCACCGGCCGTTCCCTTTTTGCCGATGCCGGAGTTCTACGGCGCTGTCACCGACGAACCTTATCCAATTCCTGCCGTACCGCCAGGCGTGGTGCCGCCGCATCTGTGGCGGCAGGAGGTCGTAAACCCGTTTTCGGACGAGGCACCCGGAACGATCATCGTCGATCCTGACGCGGGCATGCTGCATCTCGTCGAGAGCAAGACCCGCGCGATGCGCTATGGCGCCGGAACAGGCCGCGATGCCTTCGCCTGGTCCGGCGACGCACGCCTGCAGTTCCGCCGCAAGTGGCCGCGGTGGAAAGTGCCCGACGAGATGATCGCGCGTCAGCCGGAACTGGAACCCTATTCGGTCGCCAATGGTGGCATGGAACCGGGGCCAGGCAACCCCTTGGGTGCGCGGGCGCTGTATCTGTTCCAGAACGGGGAGGATACGCTTTATCGCATTCACGGCGCCTGCGAGCCGGAATATCTCGGCAAGGCCGTCTCCTCGGGTTGCGTGAGGCTTCTGGATCAGGACGCCATCGACCTGTATCGGCGCGCGCGGCACGGAGCGACAGTGCGCGTTCTGCCGTCCACCCTGCCCGCGGCACTTGCGGTGTGACCTGCAGGTGATTGCCGGACCGATCACGTGACTTTTCGCCTGCCGGAGCCGAAAGCTCCGGCAGGCAGGGACGTGACTCGTCCCTGTTTGTTTCAGGCGGCCATCTTCCGGCAGCTTTCCGCACAGCGGCGGCAGGCGTCCACGCAGTCCTGCATGTCGCCCACCTGTTCGCAGCTGGCGGCGCATTGCTCGCAGACCTCGGCGCAGACGGCGCAGAGGCGGCGGTGAATGTCGCTGCCGGTCAACATCACGTTGGCCGAGGCCTGGCAGATTTCGGCGCAGGCGATCATCAGCCGGAAATGCTCCGGCTCAAGATGCTTGCCGCCGGCCTCAAGGCAATGGTTCATCGCCATGCCAAGACAGGTCCGGTGGCACTCCAGGCAGGCGTCGATGCACGCCTTCATGTCGGTGGATTGATGGTCCATATGGTTCACCTTTCTTGTTTGCTGCGCCTGATTTCATCCGCGAGGGGCGGCGCAACCTCCCTCGCGAAAACGGCACGGTCGCGACCGGTGAGCACGGCCAGATGCCCGATATGCCATCACACCCGCGCCGCTCTCAGACGCAGGGCGTTCAGCACGACCGAAATAGAGGACGCGCTCATGGCGAAGGCGGCGAACATCGGGCTGATGAGGATGCCGAAAAACGGAAACAGCAGCCCGGCCGCGATGGGCACCCCGGCCGCGTTGTAGATCAGGGCGAAGAACAGGTTCTGGCGGATATTGCGCATCGTCGCCTGGGCGAGGCGGCGGGCGCGGACAATACCGTCGAGGTTGCCCCGGACCAGCGTGATGCCCGCGCTTTCGATCGCCACATCGGCCCCGGTACCCATGGCGATGCCGACATCGGCCTGCGCCAGCGCAGGCGCGTCGTTCACCCCGTCGCCCGCCATCGCCACCTTGCGGCCGGCGGCCTGCAGATCGGCAATGATCCGCGCCTTGTCTTGGGGCAGCACGTCGGCGCGGATCTCGTCGATGCCGAGACGCGCCGCCACGGCCTTCGCCGTGCGCTCGTTGTCACCAGTCGCCATGATGATGCGGAAGCCGAGTTCGTGCAGCGCCTTCAGGGCTGCGGGTGTGGTCTCCTTCACCGGGTCCGCGACCGCGACCATGCCGGCGACGGCGCCGTCCACCACGACGAACATCACCGTCTCGCCCTCGTCGCGCCGCGCGTCGGCACGCGCGGTCAGGACGCCGACATCGAGGCCCATGTCCGTCAGCAGCCGGATATTGCCAAGCGCCACCGGCTGCCCGTCCACGATGCCGCGCACCCCTTGGCCGGTCACGGCTTCGAAGTCCCCGGCCTCGACCATCTCCACGCCACGATCTTCGGCGCCGCGCACGATCGCCTCGGCCAGCGGATGCTCCGAGCCGCGTTCGAGCGATGCCGCAAGGCGCAGGATCGCGTTTTCGTCATGCCCCGCCTCGGGCAGCACGGCGACCAGGCGCGGCTTGCCCTCAGTCAGTGTGCCGGTCTTGTCCACGATCAGGGTGTCGACCGTCTCGAAACGCTCAAGCGCCTCGGCGTTCTTGATCAGCACGCCTGCCTGTGCCCCGCGCCCGGTCGCTGTCATGATCGACATGGGCGTGGCCAGCCCGAGCGCGCAGGGGCAGGCAATGATCAGCACGGCCACCGCCGCCACCAGGCCATAGGACAGCGACGGTACGGGTCCCCAGATCGCCCAGGCGATGAAGGCCACGATCGCGACTCCGATGACCGCCGGCACGAAGAGGCCCGCGACCTTGTCGGCGTATTTCTGGATCGGCGCGCGCGAGCGTTGCGCGTTCGAGACCATTTCCACGATCTGGCTCAGCATGGTATCGGCGCCCACGCGGGTGGCCTCGATCACCAGCGATCCGGTGCCGTTGATCGTGGCCCCGGTAACCGGATCGCCGGATACCTTCTCGACCGGCAGCGGCTCGCCGGTGATCATGCTTTCGTCGATGGACGAGCGGCCGTCCACGACCACGCCGTCCACGGGCACCTTGTCCCCCGGACGCACCCGCAGCCGGTCGCCAACCTGCACCGCGTCGAGCGGCACCTCGGCCTCGCTGCCGTCGGAGCGGATGATGCGCGCGGTTGCCGGCGCCATGTCAAGCAAGGCGCGGATGGCCCGGCCGGTGCCTTCGCGGGCGCGCAGTTCCATGATCTGGCCAAGCAGGACCAGCGTCACGATGACTGCCGCAGCCTCGAAATAGACGCCGACATGGCCCTCGGCGTCACGAAAGCCTGCGGGGAAGATCTGCGGCGCCAAGACCGCAGCGACACTGAACAGCCAGGCCGCCATGACGCCCATGGCGATGAGGCTGAACATGTTCAGGTTGCCGGTGCGGAAGGACCGCCAGCCCCGCACCAGGAACGGCCAGCCACACCACAACACCACCGGCGTTCCGAGGATGAGCTCGATCCAGAGCGTCGCGCGCTCACCGAAGATGTTGCGCACGCCCCCAAGGCCGATCAGCGGCCCCATGGTCAGGACCAGCAATGGGACGGTCAGCACGGCGCCGATCCAGAAGCGGCGGGTGAAATCGACAAGTTCAGGATTGGGTCCATCATCCGTCATGGCGGCGGATTCGAGTTCCAGCCCCATCCCGCAGATCGGGCAGGAGCCGGCTTCTGTCTGCCGCACCTCCGGGTGCATCGGGCAGGTGTAGACCGCACCCGTCCAGTCGGGCGGCACATGATCGTAGTTTTTCCCAGCGGCGGGGCGGGCGTCCATGTCGTGGGCCCGCGCGTGTTTCGGGGTCGGCTCATGGCGGTGACGATCATGCCCGTGGCACGCATGCGCCTGGCCCGTCTGGGCGGCCTCTGCCTCGGGCACCAGATGCATGCCGCATTTCGGACAGCGGCCGGGGCCGTTCTGGCGCACCTCGGGATGCATGGGGCAGACGTGAATGTCGCTCGCCTGTGCATGCGACTGCGGGGAAACATCCGGGGACATGAGAGCGCTCCTTGACGTGATGCCGAAGTCCGGCGAGGTCGCCGCGCCCGCCGGATTACATTTGCGAGGACGTGCGATCAGACCGCTGTTGGCTCCGCAGGGTAACCTGCAGCCGCAAGAGCCGCGACAATCCGATGACTGGGCAGATCGGTCGAGACTTCGACTTCCCGGCTGGCCTGATCGATGGCGATGCGGGCATTCGCATCGACGGACTCGATGGCACGGGTGACGCTGCGCGCGCAGCCACCACAACTCATATCGGGGATCTGAAAGCGCATGGGATCTTCCTCGGATTGTCTCATGCATCTCAAATGGGAGGTTCCAGCGGGGGAAGGTCAAGACCGGGTGAATGACCCTTCGCCATGGTTGACCTCGGCATCGGCACCGGCACTCTGCCCGCATGGTCCCGGAACGGCTCTCTTTCCTGCGTCTGTCGCCCTGGTGGTTGATCGCCTTGGCATTCGCTGTCCTGGCCATCGCGGCGGTTTGGGCTTACGGGAGAGCCCCCGACCTGCAGCGCGGGGCGACACTGTATGCGCAGCATTGCGCATCCTGTCACGGGGGCCGGTTGGAAGGGCAGCCGGACTGGCAGACGGCTGGTGAGGACGGGGTGCTGCCCGCCCCGCCGCATGACGAGACCGGCCATACCTGGCACCATGACGATGCCATGCTGGCCGACTACACTCGCCGTGGCGGCCAGGCGGTGCTGGACGGCATGGGGGTGCGCTTCACTTCGGGCATGCCGGAGTTCGGTGAGGTGCTGTCGGACAGCGACATCGCCGCCATCCTCGCGTTCATCAAGTCGCAGTGGCCTGCCCGCATCCGGGCGATCCAGGCCGAGCGGAGCGGCAGCTAGGCTCCGGTCGGGTCCGGGCGGCCTCCCGTCAGCGCATCGAGGATCGAGCAGTCGGGTCTTCCATCGCCTGCACAGCTTTCAATGAGGCTCTGCAAGGCCGTGCGCAATTGCGACAGGTCAGCCATTCGTTCGTCCACCTCGGCAAGATGACGCATGGCGATCGCGCGCACATCGGCACTGCTGCGGTGCGTGTCCGCGCTCAGCATCAGAAGATCGCGGCAGTCCTGCAGCGAGAAGTCCAGTCGTCGTGCGCGGCCCAGAAACATCAGCCGTCGGACCTCCTCGGGGCTGAAATGACGATAGCCGTTATGCCCACGCTGCGGGGTCACGAGGCCGATCTCTTCATAGTAGCGGATCGTCTTGGCGGTCAGGCCCGAGGCATGGGCGGCATCGGTAATGTTCATCGCTGTCCCGCCGATCATGAGATGCCGTTTGCACGCTGCAACTCGCGCACATAGGCGATGATTGCCGCGAGCTCGCCATCATTCAGCGGCTGCTCGACCGGGGGCATGTTGCCGAAGGGCCAGTGGTGCGCCCGGACGCCGTTCCGCGTTGCCAGGACGAACGCCATGTCACCGTGATGCGACGGCTCGTAGATGCGATGGACGAGCGGCGGGGCGATCCCCTCCTGTCCGGCAGCATCCGTGCCGTGGCAGGAAGCGCAGGCTGCGGTGTAATAGACCTCGCCCTGTTGCGCCTGTGCCGAAAGCGCCGCCGGAACGACGACCTCTGCCATGGCCCCTCCGGCGGCAGCCGCGGTCGCGCCGGGCGGGGCCATGTCGTCGCTGGTGCGGGCCTGGCTCCAGTACCAACCCGCCCCGGCAATGAGGGCAACAGCCAGTGCGCCAATGAATCCCTTGTTCATCATCGAATCTCCTGTGTCGTTTCGCCGGCGATGCGGCGGTGGCGCTGCCCCATCGGCCGGCTAGGGACCGTGCCGATGAGGTGCGCTGTGTTTATTTGTCGCCGCCCCGTCAGGCTGTGACTGCAAACTCGGTCATCATGCCGGTGAACAGATGCGGCATGTGATGGCAGTGCAGCATCCAGCGTGCGGCCTCGCCCGCGTCGAGCGCGACCGTCACCATCGCCATCGGCGGCACATAGACCGTGTCCCGGATCGCGCCGGCAATCGCCTGCCCGTTGACGTTCACCACCTGGAAAACATGGCCGTGCAGGTGCATCGGGTGCCCCATCATCGACATGTTGTGGAACGTCAGATGCACCCGCTCGCCCGAGTTCGCCACGATGGGCTTGTGGCTACCCCAGGTCCGGCCGTCGATGGTCCAGAGGTAAGGCTGCATCGAACCGCCCAGCATGATCATGTGCGACCGGTCCACCGGCCGCGGTGCCAGCGCGGGCGCGCCTTCCAGCCGGGCCGCGCGCAGTAGCCCCTCCTGCGCGAGATCAATGTCGAACGCACTGCTTTCGGTCTCGGCCAGATCGCCGATCCGGCGCAGCTCGGCACCGGCCGTCGCGAGAACAAGGCCGGTGCGCTCGCGTGCACCTTCGCGCAGCGCCAGGATTGGGAAGGCGCCGGCCTCCGGCAGGTCGATTTCCAGATCGAGACGCTGCGCCATGGCCAGCCCGAACCGCGTGCCCGTGGCAGGCTCGACCTGGTGCCCGTCCACCGCCACCAGACGCGCAGGAATTCCGCCGGTGTCGATCCAGAACGACGTCGCCGCCGCAGCATTGATGACGCGCAGCAGAACGCGTCCCCTGCGCTCGACGCGGACCACCTCCGGATCGGCAAGCGTGCGGTCATTGGCCAGGTAGGCGTCGAAGTCGAAGTCATTCAGGTCCATGGCCATACCGCCTGCGGCCATGTTCATTTGGCCAGCCGCGCCCGTCATCATGCCACCCATGGCCATGCCGGCATGATCCATACCGGACATGCCGCCCGGGTTTTGCGCCGATGCGTCCATTCCGCCCATGTCGTGATGCGCCGCCCCTTCCGTGATCTCGGCCATCACGTCGGCGGCAGGACGGAACGAGAAATCGTGCAGGAACATCACCACTTCCTGCCGGTCGGCCGTCCCATCCTCTGGCCGCCGCACGATCAGAGGGGCGGCCAACAGGCTCATTTCCTGCAGCGGCACGTGGCTGTGCATCCAGTAAGTGCCGGGCAGCGGGTCGTAATCGAAGCTGCGCGTCTCCCCCGGCTTCAGAAGCGGCAGCGGCAGGTTCGGCACGCCGTCTTGGGCGTTCGGCGGGATCTGCCCATGCCAGTGGATGATCGTCTCCTCGTCCAGGCTGTTGGTCAGGTCCACCCGGAAACGCTGGCCCGGCTCCAGGATCAACCCTTGGCGGCCGGCACCGTTTGTCAGCCCCATCACGGTGGCGGCCCGTCCGTCCACCTCGATCACGCGCGTCGTGGCGTTGAGGGTAAGTGGCTGTTCCCCGGCGGCGGCAAGGCGCGGCCATGCGGTTGTTGCAGCCATGGCTGCGGAGGCGGCCAGAAAGCCGCGGCGCGTCAGTGTCATGTCGGATAATCCATCAAGCCCCGCAGGGCAGCACTCGGACAGGAGCCGCTTTGCGGCTCCGCTCGGGAAGCGATCAGATGGATTTGGGAGGGCGGTCGTCCGGGTCGGTCAGCCTGCCCCGCGGGACAAGCGTCGTCGGAAACCAGAGCGCAGCCGCGACAAACTCGGCAGGCATCGCGATAACAGGCTGCAGCCCAGGCGCAACCGACCCCACACAGGCGATCGCACAGGCACCTGTCATCATATGATCGGCATCGCCGCAGTATCGGTCCTCGTCCTGCTGTCCGATCACACCAGACACGTCATGCAGGCACTTGCTTGCCGCGTCGTACGACCCTCCCGCCATGGTCGCGTGCGGAAGAACCCCCAGGAACATGACGGCAGCTATCAGGCAGATGAGAAAAAGTGAGCGCGTCATGACTCTCGCAGTAAATGAGGCTCTTGAGCCCGAGGCAATCTATGCCTGCCGGAGTTTGATCGCAATGCGTGGGGTCTCAAGTGCGAATACCCCCGGTGCCCTGACATCTAGGAGTTACCATATAGGTCTACCCTAGCCGGACGAGCACATCGGACGCGAGGCAGCGTCCTAAAAGGATTGTTTTTCTATATCTCGGACAGTAGCTTGAGGGAGTCTAGACCCATGACGGACAGAATAGCACCTTCATGACCCTCTACGGCTACGCGCGCGTGTCCACGACCGACCAGGACCTGTCCCTGCAGGAGGCCGCGCTGCGGGCCGCGGGCTGCCAAGTCATTCGCTCGGAGAAGAAGACCGGGACCCGACGCGCAGGCCGTGCCGAGCTCGACATCCTGCTTCAGTTCCTGCGCACGGGTGACACGCTGGTTATCACCCGCATCGACCGGCTGGCGCGTTCCCTCAAGGACCTCCAGGACATCGTTTACGAGCTGAAGGCGAAGGGCGTCTCCTTGCGCGCTATAGAACAGCCGGTCGATACTGCGACCGCGGCTGGCAAAGCTTTTTTTGACATGCTGGGGGTCTTTGCCGAGTTCGAGACCAACTTACGCCGCGAACGGCAGATGGAAGGGATTGACGCTGCCAAAACCCGAGGCGTCTACAAGGGCCGCAAGCCCACCATCAATCCAGAAGAGGTGCGTCGCCTACACACGGTTGAAGGGCTTAGCCCCACTGCCATAGCTCGTAAACTCAGCATCGCGAGGTCTTCGGTCTACCGGTTCCTGCCAAAAGCCGGACAGTGAGCCGCGCGGGATGCATAAGTGCTGAGCACTCCTGACAAACAGTGCAACCGTCTTCTGAAAATGACAACGTCCGCAGCGGCCCGGATTCCGGGCCGCGACGTGTCGCGAAAGTCTGTCGCACAAGTTTGATTTTTGCACCTGACTTTCGCGACAGAAATTCCCCTGAAAAATCAGTGCCGGCGATTTTGTCGCGAAAGTCAGGATTTCCGCGACAGCTGTTTAGGCAAGGCAGGCGAACGTTGCGGTTGCCTGCTCTTACTACGTGCGAGCTTAAACTGCCATTGGGGGATGGTCAGAGCCTCAATCACGCGGCATTCGGCCACGCGGCCACGGCCACACTCACCGACCATACGACGCAGCTCATCACGTAATTTGAGTAGCCGGGCAATCCGGCTTTCAACCGCCTCAAGCTGTTCCTGTGCAAGCCGACTCGCGTCGTCACACGATGCCTCGGGCTGTTCCTGCAAAGCCAACAGCACTCGAACATTCGGCAGATCAAAACCGAGATCGCGGGCATGGCGGATGAAGCCCAAGCGCTCTGCGTCGGCAGGGCTATAGCTGCGCCGTCCGTTCGACTGACGGGCAGGTTTAGGCAGAACCCCGACGCGCTCATAGTAGCGGATCGTTTCGATGTTCACGCCTGTCTGCCGAGATAAATCGCCTATCTGCATTTTTGGTATTGCTCCTGTAGTGACTACAGGATGTAGCACGGCCAGAGTAGAATTTCGAGGATCAACAAATGGGCACTGCCGCAAGCACCACAATCCGCTATCACGTTACTGGCATGGACTGTTCATCCTGCGCGGCCAAGATCGAGGGAGCAGCCCGCAAAGTCGAGGGCATCAACGGCGTGAAGGTGTCGATTGCCTCGCAGATCATGACGCTCGAAGTCGATGATCCCGCGCAGCGTCTTCCGGCTTTGGAAGCCGCCGTGACAGACCTCGGCTATCAACTCGACCGCACAGGCGAACCGAAAGGTGCGAACGCGAACGGTGACGACGACCATCATATCCCCAACCTCTCGCATGTGACCCCCGCTTATAAACGGGCGCTCTGGATCGTCGTGTTGCTCAATGCTGGATATGGCATCATCCAAATTGGGGGCTCGATCCTGTCGGGGTCGCAAGCCCTACAGGCCGATGCTCTCGACTTCATTGGGGACGGCCTGATTTCCTTTCTCGGTCTGATCGCCGTGGGCTGGGGGCTTGCGGCTCGTGCCAAGGCAGCCTTGCTTCAGGGCATCTTTCTGGCCCTGCTCGGCCTCGGCGTAATAGGCTCGACCGCCTACCGGGTCTTTGTCGAACATGAGCCGCAAACCTTGCTCATGGGCGGCTTTGCCCTTGTTGCCTTCGTCGTGAACATGCTGGCAGCCGTGGTACTGATTCCACACCGCAAAGGTGATGCCAATATGCGGGCCGTATGGCTGTTTTCCCGCAATGACGCCATCGGAAATCTGGCCGTTGTCGCGGCGGCTGCGCTCGTCTGGTGGCTGAACAATCCATGGCCTGATTTGCTGATGGCCTTCGTGGTCGCGGCCTTATTCCTCCAATCGGCATGGTCGATTATCCAGGATGCGCGTTCTGATCTGAAACACGCGGGGCGGACGTGAGGGGAGCTCTCGCCGGAATATTGATCGTCGCAGGGGCTACGCTCGATCTGGCAACAAAGGCTTGGGCGCGGGGCAGCCTCGAACCCTACGGCCCCGCGTCGGACTTCCTGCCTTTCGTGTCGCTGCGCCTGACCTTTAACGAGGGCGTGTCCTTTTCTATGCTCGCGTTCGAGGGAGAGATCGGCCAAGCCCTCTTACTCGGGGCTACGGGACTGCTGACGCTTATCATGGCCGGGTGGGCCTATCGTTCGCGTGGGTGGCAACGGGCGGCCCTATCGCTCGTCACCGCCGGGGCGATGGGCAACCTGCTCGACCGTACTGCACGGGGCACTGTGACAGATTTCCTCGGCCTTCATTTCGGGGATTGGCACCCCTTTGTGTTCAACCTTGCGGACGTGTGGATTTCGGCTGGAACATGCGTTCTTCTGGCCGCTTCACTGGCCCAAGGAAAGAAAAACTCAGCTATTTCATAATTGTTTTATCGCAGGCGGGCATGAAGGCTACTGCGACGGCGCTACCACGCTGATCGTGCAACGCTGCTCTTGCCCGGTTCTGGCGGCCGCCTCCCGGCAGGCCGTCACCGCCTCCCTGTTCGCCGCAATGAGCTGGTCGGCCGAGACCACGCGCTGCCACGCTTCCGGGCTGTCGAACGCCATGAGGCTCATGCCGGCTCGCCACGGCGTTTCCCCCATGACGACGCTGGCGACACGCGGCGCGGCCGAGAACGGCAACAGGCGCGGAAGGAACAGCATCACCAACGCGCCGATGGTCATGCCGACGACAACAGCGACGACCAGCCACCAATTTTGCCGGTCGCGCTCCCGCGCGCTGGCTACATGCGCTGAAAGATTCCGGCTGGCGCGCTCGAGGTCGGACGCCTGCCGCTCGAGCTGCTGCGCGGCGGTGCGTATCAGGGCCTCGCCGCTGCGCTCGAGGAGCGCCGCATAGTGCTGCGCGCCATGCCGGAGAATAGGCGATTGCTCTACGCCGTGCAGCCGCTCCGCAACATTGTCGAGCGCCTGCACGAGCTGGGCGAGCTGGGGCTTGTAGTCCTGCGCCGGCTCGATCTTTTCGAGCTGGTCGAAAGCCGCTTCCAGTCCGCGCCGCATCACGGTCATTTCCGCGCCGATCTGCGCGCCCTGCGTCTCGATCGTGCGCCGTAGCGCATCGAACGCGGCGGCCGGGTCGCCGGCGTCC
>NCCY01000010.1 GCA_002279855.1 Rhizobiales bacterium 12-68-15 | reverse complement strand
CTGGTGCAGGATTCCCAGACCGGCCTTCCCAATCGCGAGGGCTTTCTGGCGGAACTCGCCACCCGCCTGCCGTCCGCCGATCCGGACGACTGCCTCTTCGCCTTCGACATCGTCGGGCTCGCCGAGTTGAAGGAGATCCGGGGACCGGACCTCAGCCATGCGGCGTTCGCCGCCGTGGGGACCCAGCTTGCGGAACTGTGCGAGCACGGCTGCATTGCGGGGCGCATGGACAGCGAGCGCTTCTGCGTGTTCGTGCAGGGCGCCGGCATGGGCGAGACGCCCGAGGAGCGTCTGAGGACCCTCACGCTCCGGCTGTCCCACGAATATCAGCTCTCCGGTGACAGCTTCAGCGTCCGGATGACCATCGGTGCGGTGCGTGTCGCTGACGGCGGGCGCGATGCGGAGGCGCTCATCCAGGCCGCGGAACTCGCCCACGGGGCAGCGCGGCGCCGGGGCCTGTCCTCCTCGGCCTTTTTCAACACGCAGGTGCAGTCGGACGCCCATGAGCGGGTGCGCCTCTATGAAAGCCTGCAAAAGGCCATCGCCGCCGACGAATTCGTCCTCGAATTCCAGCCCAAGGTGGATCTGGCGAGCGGCGAGATCGTCGGGGGCGAGGCGCTGGTGCGCTGGCAGCATCCGGAGCTAGGCAAGCTGCCTCCTTCCCGCTTCATCCCGCTCGCCGAGGAAAGCGGGCTCATCGTGCCCATCGGCAACTGGGTGATGGCGGAGGCGATGCGCTTCCTCAGCGCGTGGGAGCGCGAAGGCAAGGGCCGTCCCGTTCCCATCTCCGTCAACGTCTCCAACGCCCAGTTCGACCGCGAGCCGGTGGACCGGACGCTCACGGAATGCCTGAAGGCCACCGGCGTGCGGCCCGAGCTGGTGATCGTCGAGCTGACGGAATCCGTCTTCAGCCTCGATTTCAATGAGACGGTGAAGAAGATCAACCGCATCCGCGACCTCGGCCTCAAGGTCTCCCTGGACGATTTCGGCACCGGCTATTCGTCCCTCAGCTATCTCAATCTCATGAATTTCGACGAACTGAAGATCGACGGCTCCTTCGTCCGGCGCATCAGTTCGGACCTCGTGTCCCATTCCATCGTGGACATGACCTTGCGGCTCTCCCGCACGCTGAACGTGTCGGTAACAGCCGAGGGGATCGAAACCGAAGACCAGCGGCTGGCTCTGGTGGCGCTCGGCTGCGTCACCGGCCAGGGCTACCTGTTCGCGCGGTCCCTGCCGCCCGAAGAGTTCAAGGCCATGGTGGCCCGCCGCCGCCGGCTCGTCGCCCTCCCGCAGGCCTGACGGGCGCCGTCAGACCACCCCTGCCCCGGACAGACGGCACAAACAGAAAAGGGCCGGGTCCAGCATGGCTGAGACCCGGCCCTGACGCGATATGTCGGGATCACAGCGGCGGCGGGGATGGCGATCACGCTCCCCGCTCACCCCTCCCCTGCGCTCAATGCAGGATCTGCGACAGGAACAGCCGGGTGCGTTCGTGCTGCGGGTTGGAGAAGAAGGCGTTGGGCTCGTTCATCTCGATGATCTGCCCGGCATCCATGAAGATCACCCGGTCCGCGACCTGACGCGCGAAGCCCATTTCATGGGTCACGCACAGCATTGTCATGCCTTCGTTGGCGAGGGAGACCATGGTGTCGAGAACCTCCTTCACCATTTCCGGATCGAGGGCGGAGGTGGGCTCGTCGAACAGCATGATGCGCGGCTTCATGCACAAAGCGCGCGCGATGGCGACACGCTGCTGCTGGCCGCCGGAGAGCTGGCCGGGATATTTGTTGGCCTGCTCGGGGATCTTCACCTTGGTGAGGAAGTGCATGGCCACCTCCTCGGCTTCCTTCTTGGGCATCTTGCGCACCCACATGGGGGCAAGCGTGCAGTTTTCCAGGATGGTGAGATGCGGGAACAGGTTGAAGTGCTGGAAGCACATGCCGACCTCGCGGCGCACCTCGTCAATGCGCTTGAGATCGTTGGTGAGTTCGATCCCGTCCACGATGATGCGGCCCTTCTGGTGTTCCTCCAGCCGGTTGATGCACCGGATCATGGTGGACTTGCCCGAGCCGGACGGGCCGCAGACGACGATCCGCTCGCCCCGCTGCACGGTGAGATTGATCTCCCGCAGGACGTGGAAATCGCCATACCACTTGTTGACGCCGAGGAGTTGCACGGCGGGCTGCGTGCCGGCATCGGCGGAGGTGGAGGCCGTTTGTTGCTGAACGCTCATCGTACTCTCCTCAATGGCGACGGTTGCGGTCGAGGCGGCGCTCAAGCGCCATCGAATACCGCGACATGCCGTAACAGAACACGAAATAGACAATCCCCGCGAAGCCGAAGCCGGTGAACAGCGTGGTCGGCGTGGCCCAGGAGGGATCGGTGAAGGCCGCGCGCAGGATGCCCAGAAGGTCGAAGATCGAGACGATCAGGACCAGCGTCGTATCCTTGAACAGGCCGATGAAGTTGTTGACGATGCCGGGGATCACCAGCTTCAGCGCCTGCGGCAGGACCACGAGGCGCATCATCAGGCCGGAGCGCAGGCCGAGGGCCATCGCCCCCTCATACTGCCCCTTCGGGATCGCCTGAAGGCCGGCGCGGACCACTTCCGCCATATAGGCGGAGGCGAACAGCGCGACGCCCACCAGCGCCCGGAGCAGCCCGTCGATGGTGAAGCGGCCGGGCAGGAACAGCGGCAGCATGTAGGTGGCGAAGAACAGCACCGTGATCAGCGGAACGCCGCGCCAGAACTCGATGAAGATGATCGAGGCATATTTCACCAGCGGCAGTTCCGACCGCCGCCCGAGGGCCAGCAGGATGCCGAACGGCAAGGAGACCGTGATGCCGGTGACGGCGATCACCAGCGTCACCAGCAGCCCGCCCCATTGCCGTGTCTCCACCGGCACGAGGCCGAGGTCGATATCCACCACCAGGAGCACCACGCCGATGACGGCGAAGGTCTTGAGGATGGTCTTCGCGACCGAGCGGCGCTCGCCCCCGAAGAACGGGCAGACCAGCATGCCGATGCCGACCGCGATGCCGGTGACGATCAGGAACTGGAGCCAGAAGCCGACCCGCAGGCCGCCGGCGGAGGCGAGACCGAGGTCCAGCCCGAACCAGCCCAGCACGAAGTTGCGCAGGTCGAGGTCGCCGCCGGTGAGCAGCACGAACGCCGCGACCGGATAGATGCCGAAGAAGGCCAGCGCGTTCAGGCGCTTGTAGGGCACTTTCGGGAACATCAGCGGCAGCAGCAGCGCGGCGCCGAAGAAATAGACCGTGTTCACCCGCCAGCGTTCGGCCTCGGGATAGAAGCCATAGATGATCTGGTTCCACTTGGCGGCGATGAAGGGCCAGCAGGCCCCCACGGGACGTCCGACCGTTTCCGGCAGGCAGGCATCGCGGCCTGTCCCGGTCCACACCGCATCGAAGATGAAGAACTTCAGCAGCGGCGGGACGACCACATAGATCACCCAGATGCCGAACAGGGTGAGGAGAACCTGCCCGATGGAGCCGAACAGATGGGCGCGCGCCCAGCCGTAGGCGCCACGGGTGGAAACCGGGGCGGGTTCCTGCGGGCGCAGGTCCACCGGGGCGACATAGGCGACGGTGTCGAGGCTCATGGCGCTGCCCTCACCGTTCCACAAGCGCGACGCGCTTGTTGTACCAGCCCATCAGGGTGGAGGTGACAATCGAGATGGTGAGATAAACAGCCATGGTCAGCGCGATGATTTCGATCGCCTGCCCGGTCTGGTTCAGGGTCGTGCCGGCGAACACCGCCACCAGGTCCGGATAGCCGACCGCGACACCCAGCGTCGAGTTCTTGGTCAGGTTCAGATACTGGCTGGTCAGCGGCGGCACGATCACCCGCATGGCCTGCGGGATGATGATGAGCCGCAGCGTCGGGCCGGACCGCAGGCCGAGCGAGTGGGCGGCCTCGGTCTGTCCCTTGGAGACGGCGAGGATGCCCGCGCGCACGATCTCGGCAATGAAGCCGGCCGTGTAGATGGACAGCGCCACCAGCAGCGACACGAATTCCGGAATGACGCGGATGCCGCCCACGAAATTGAAGCCCCGCAGTTCGGGGTTCTCGATGGTAACGGGCGCACCGAGCACGAGGCCGGCGGCGAGCGCCGGCAGGACGATGATGGCAAGGCCCGCCCAGAAGGTCGGGAATTGCTGGCCGGTCGCCTCCCGCCGCTTGCGCGCCCAGCGCGCCACGAAGAAGGCGACGATGACGCTGGCGACGAGAATCCCGAAGATGATGTTGGCATCGGGCTCGAAGATGGGACGCGGCACCACGAGGCCGCGATTGGACACGAAGACGCCCGGCGCGGCGGCTGCGTCCGCCATCCCCTTCAGCCAGGCGCCGAGCGGCGTGAGGCCGATGGCACTCGCACCGCTCGCGAGCGAGTCCAGGAACGGCTTGATGCCGAAGGCCCAGCTCTGGCGCGGATTGGGCATGGTGGAGAGCACCGCCAGATACCAGAACAGGATCTGGAACAGAGGCGGCAGGTTGCGGGTCACCTCCACATAGGCGGAGGCCAGCGCGCGGATGACCACGTTGTTCGACAGCCGCGCAACGCCCATCAGGAAGCCGATGATGGTCGCAAGGATGATGCCGAGAAAGGCCACCAGCAGGGTGTTGAGCAGGCCGACCAGGAAGACGCGCCCGTAGCTCATGGATTCCGAATAGGGAATGAGCGTCTGGGTGATGCCGAAACCGGCGGAATTTTCCATGAAGCCGAAACCGGAGGCGATCCCCTGCCGGGCCAGGTTTTCCTGGGCATTGGCGAAGAAGGACCAGGCCATCCATATCAAGGCAATGGCGAGTGTGATCTGGATTACCGCCGACCGCAGGGCCGGGTCCGTCCACGACCACCGGCGTACGGGCGCGGAGCCCGACCAGCGTGCGTCTGTCATGAAGCCCCTCGAGAACTGATACGACACGGAGCTCTTCGGCTCCTTACCTGATGCTGCGGGCGCGCCTCAGGCGCGCCCGCAGGTCTTTTGTGGTCTCAGGCGCGAGGGCGCCGGAGAGGGAGCGTCAGCGCACGGGCATGCCGTACTGGACGCCGCCCTTGTTCCAGAGGTTGTTCAGACCACGGGCGATGCCGAGCGGGCTGGAGGTGCCGACATTCTTCTCGAACATCTCGCCGTAATTGCCCACATGCTTCACGATCCGCACCACCCAGTCATTGGAGACGCCGATCGACTCGCCGAACTTGCCGTCCGAGCCGAGGAGACGCTTGATCTCCGGGCTGTTGGAGGCGGCCATCTGGTCGATGTTCTTGGAGTTGATGCCGAGTTCCTCGGCATTCAGCATGGCGAAATAGACCCACTTGGTCAGGTCGAACCACTGGTCGTCACCCTGGCGCACGGCCGGGCCGAGGGGCTCCTTGGAGATCACGTTGGGCAGAACCATGTGGTCGGCCACATTGGTGAGCTTCAGGCGCAGCGCATAGAGCTGTGACTGGTCGGAGGTGAGCGCGTCGCAGCGGCCGGAATCATAGGCCTTCACGGTCTCGTCGCTGGTCGCGAACGCGATCAGTTCGTACTTGAGATTGTTGGCGCGGAAATAGTCGCCGACATTCAGCTCGTTGGTGGTGCCGGACTGCACGCAGATGGAGGCGCCGTTCAGCTCGTTGACCGACTTCAGGTTGAGCGACTTGCGCACCATGAAGCCCTGGCCGTCATAATAGGTGACGCCGGAGAAGTTCAGGCCGAGCGTGGTGTCGCGCGACATGGTCCAGGTGGTGTTGCGGGAGAGCACGTCCACCGCGCCGGACTGGAGCGCCGTGAAGCGGTCCTTGGCGGAGAGGGGCGTGAACTTCACCTTGGTCGGATCGTTGAAGATGGCCGCCGCGATGGCGCGGCAGTAATCGACGTCAAGGCCGGTCCAGTTGCCCTTGTCGTCGGGGTTCGAGAAGCCCGGAAGGCCCTGCGACACGCCACAGTTGAGGGCGCCGCGCGCCTTCACGTCGTCCAGGGTTGCAGCCCCGGCGGCGCTGGCGCCGATCGCGAACATGCCGGCGGCAAGCAGGATGCGTTTGAGTGTGCGTGACATCTTTGTTCTTCGCTCCCAAGCCTTTTCAAAAAAGGAACTCCCCGCCCCCTCGGCGGGTGACGCCTTCATCGGCGGCGTCGTATGGATGTATCACAATCTGTCGCAGTGGAGCGGTCAATACCGTCTAACGTAGCGCCAGCACAACCATAGTGAGTGGAAATCCTCCGATGAAAGCCGTTTCGCCTGAAGCAAGTTTCGCGCCGGCCACTGAGATCACTCGTATCGGTCGCGATCCGGCCCGCTTCGACGGCTTCGTGAACACGCCCGTCGTGCGCGGCTCCACCGTGCTTTCAGCCAGTTATGACGACCTCGTGAACCATCGCGGACGCTACAGCTATGGCCGCCGCGGCAATCCCACCAGTGAGGCGCTGGAACAGGCCATTTCCCGGCTGGAGGGGGCGGCCGGAACGGTGCTGACCCCGTCCGGCCTTTCCGCCATCTCGGTTGCATTGCTCTCGGTGCTGGAGAGCGGCGATCACCTGCTCATGGTGGACACGGCCTACAACCCCACCCGCAAGATCTGCGACGGGGTGTTGGCCCGCTACGGCATCGAGGTCAGCTATTATGATCCGAAGGTGGGAGCGGGCATCGTCGATCTCCTGCGTCCCAACACCCGCGCCATCTTCCTGGAATCCCCCGGCTCCCAGAGCATGGAGGTGCAGGACGTGCCCGCCATCGTCTCGGTTGCCCGGGAAAGAGGCATTACAACCCTCATCGACAACACCTGGGCGACGCCGCTTTTCCTGAAGCCGCTGGAGATGGGGGTGGACGTGTCGATCATGGCGGGCACGAAATATGTGTCAGGCCATTCCGATGTGAATCTCGGCACCATCGCGGTCAATGCGCGGATGTGGAAGCGCGTGCTCCAGACCCATGGCGACATGGGCATCTGCGTGAGCCCGGACGACGCCGCCCTCGGGCTGCGCGGCCTGCGCACCATGCTGGTGCGGCTGGAGCGCCACTGGAAATCCGCCATTGAAGTCGCGACCTGGATGAAGGCCCAGCCGCAGGTGGCGGAGGTGCGCTATCCCGCCCTTGAGGGGGATGCTGGCCACGCCCTGTGGAAGCGCGACTTCACCGGCGCCTGCGGCCTGTTCTCGGTGATCCTGAAGCCGGTGCCGGAACCCGCCTTCGCCGCCTTCTTCGATTCCCTCGCCTTGTTCGGCATGGGCTATTCGTGGGGCGGCTTCGAGAGCCTGATCATCCCGTTCGACTGCTCGACCTATCGCACGGCGACACAGTGGCAACCCGGCGGCCCGGCGATGCGCCTGCAGATCGGGCTGGAAGACCCGGCAGACCTGATCGCCGACCTGGCGCAGGGCTTTGCATGCCTGGAGGCCGCGCGCTGAGGCGCCGGCCTGAGGCCGCGAAAGGCGGGATCAGCCCGCCTTCCGCGCCTTCCGCTCGCGCAGCGCGAACTGGAGGTTGCGGATATAGATGAAGGTGGACAGGGCCTGGCCGGCGATGAACACCGGGTCCCGCCGGTAAAGCGCATAGACCAGCAGCAGCGTGCCGCCGCCCAGCGAGAAGGTCCAGAAGGCGAAGGGGATGACGGAGCGACCCGCCCGCTCGCTGGCGACCCACTGCACGACGAAGCGCATGGTGAACATCACCTGCGCCACGAAGCCGAGAATCACCCAGCCATCGATCTGCACGATGAACACGTCATGCAGGTAGTCCCCGACGGCGTTGCTGAGTTCAATGAGCATCGCGGGCCACCTTCACCACCTTCTGCACCTTCCTGCGGCGCATCAGCCACCACACGCCGAGCATGTCGCCGATGCCCACCCACAGCCGGTTCCAGAACCCGTATTTGGACAGGCCATGCCAGCGCGCCCGGTCCACCACCGGGAAGGTCAGCACCTCAAGCCCCTCACGCGCAACCAGAGCGGGCGTGAAGCGGTGCAGGGCATCGAAATGGGGCAGCCGCAGATAGACATCCCGCCGCACCACCTTCAGGCCGCAACCGGTATCCCGCGTGCCGTCCCGCAGCAGGGAGCGGCGCACCGCATTGGCAAGGCGTGACTGGAAGCGCTTGAAATTCGTGTCCTGCCGTCCCTGCCGCTCGCCCTGCACCATACCGGCGGCGGGGCCGGCCGCATCCAGCAGGCGCACCATGTCGGGCAGATAATGGGGGTTGTTCTGGCCGTCGCCGTCCAGCAGCAGCAGCAGGTCGCCCCGCGCGGCCCAGGCGCCGGTGGCGACGCCGGCGGACTTGCCGCAGGAGCGCTCGTGCGTGATCACCACCATGTGGGGACGCGTGGCCGCAGCCGTCGACAGTTCCCGGTCCGTGCCGTCGCTGGAGCCGTCATCCACGAAGATGAGTTCATAGCCCAGCGGCAGCAGGGCCGCGTCCAGCTCTTCCACGAGCGGGGCGATGTTCTCCGCCTCGTCGCGCACCGCGATGACGACGGACAGGCGGGCCGGCGGGCGGGCGCCGGAAAGTTCAGCGTTCAAGATCGAGCCTCGTCAAGGGCGCGCGCCGGAGCGGCCGGCGCCATCAGGCGCGCAAGCCGCCGGGGCGAAGGCCCGGGCATGGGAGAAATGGTACCGTCGGCGGAGACGGAAAACACAATTCGGCGGGCAGCGAAAGCCTTCACCGTCAACAGCACGAAAACCGAGGCCACGACGCCGCCTGCCAGAACATCGCTCGGATAGTGCGAGCCGAGCACCACACGGGACGACGCCACCAGAAAAGCGAGCAGGATCAGCGGCACCCGCGCGCGCGGAAACAGCACTCCGAACGCGACCGCCGTGGCGAAGGCGATGGAACTGTGGCCGGAGGGAAAGCTCGCGAAATTCGCCTTCAGGGCCAGCCAGTCAAAGACAAGATGGGCATTCTCTCCGCCAAGCTGCACCGCCGTATAGGGGCGCGGGCGGCCGAGGAGATATTTCACCACCAGCACAAGCAGCCCCGCCCCGGCGATGGAGACGAACAGGAAGCCGATGCGCGCGGCCAGCGCAGCCGTAACCCGGCGCCCCATGTCGTCAAGGCGCGGCTTCACCGCCAGCACCGCCAGAAGCGCGAGCCCGACCGGCCACAGCACCACGCCGCCCAGCCCGAGCGCGGTGATGCGCTCGAAGAAATGGACCACCGCGAGCGGCATGCGCATGCGGATGCCGGCCGTCAGGGGATCCAGCAGGATCATGGACGCCGCGATCATGCTGCCGGCCAGGATGGCGAGCGCCAGCAGTTCGAGGCCACCCGCGCTCCAGATGCGCGCACGCGGCGTGCGCAGGGGACGCCCGCGCAGATAGCGCAAGCCCTGCCACAGGCCCTGGACCGCCGCCGTGGCGTCCGCGCCGATCCTGTCGGCGAGGCGGGTCACTGGCCGCTGCCCTCGGGACGGAACACGCTGATCACCACATTGCGCCCGCCATTATAGGTGAAGCCGGGAACGCTGGTGGCCAGCCGGTAGCGCAGCCCGATTTCCTTCGCCCGCTGCTCGAACAGGGGCACCATGTTGGCGCCGACAAAGGCCATGCAGCCGCCCTGCTTCAGCAGGTCCGCCGCCTGGACCGGATCGGTGAACTGGAGATCGGTGCCGATCAGGAAGGCAAGGCTCGGTTCCTGATAGGGAACGGTAGCAACGCCCGCAGCCGGGCAGCCCGCCTCCCGCGCGATGCCCGCGAGGCGCTCGGAAATCCAGACTGCCCGCATCTGCGGCAGCAGAAACTGGTAGACGCCGGCATAGAGCAGCACGGCACCCACCACGGCGGTGAGGAAGGCCGCCTCCGCCCCGCGCCGGAAGGTGAAGGCCGACTGCCACAGCGCAGTGAGTGCCAGAGCCAGCACGGGCAGTGCCGCAAGGCCATAGGCCCAGCCACCGCCGAACCAGAAGAAGCCGAACCCCATGACGGCCACGATCAGCGTGCCGAGAATGGGCCAGATGCCGCGCAGGTCGCCGAGCCGCTTGCCCACATTGGCAATGGCCCCCCGCTCCAGCGCCAGCGCGGCGAGGACGGCAAGGCCCGGATAGAGCGGCAGCACATAATGGGGCAGCTTGGTCACCGCCGCCTCGAACACGATCCAGCTCGGCACCACCAGCGCCAGCAGGAAGCGGACGGGCCGCTCGCGGCGGCGGGCCCATGCGAAGGGCACCGCCATGGCGACCAGCACCACCGCCGGCCAGAAGGTGCCCCAGATGGCCAGGAGATAGGTGCCCGGCGGCCCCCAATGGCCCTCCGCCCCTTCCGCCACCTTGCCCAGCATGTCCACGCCCACCGCGTGTTCATAGAAGGCGCCGTTGGTGACCACATAGATGGCGATGAACCAGGGCAGGCACAGCAGCAGGCACCAGGCGAGGCCCGCCAGCGGCTTCAGAACCCGCAGGAACCCGCCGGAGCGATCGAGGATGGCGAGCACGAGAATCGGCAGTCCGACGAACAGCGGCGCCAGCGGCCCCTTCACGAGGATGCCCGCCGCGAGCGCGGTCCAGAACAGGGCGGCGAGGCGCAGGTCCGGCACATAAGGCGGCGGGCGGAAATAGGCCCGTGCCAGCGCGACCATGGAAACGAGCGTGGTGAACAGCAGCACCGCATCGGTCTTGGCAAGGCGCGCCTCGACCCCCAGCAGCACGCAGCTCGCCATCATCAGCCCGGCCATGATGGCGCCGCGCCGGGAAACGAAGGACAGCGCCAGCGCATAGGTCAGCAGCACCGCGCCGATGGCCGCCAGCAGGGAGGGAATGCGGTAGAACGCGATGGTGGTGCGTGCCGAAGGGCCAACCACCGCCTCTGCGGCGGCAACGCTCAGGGACTGGAGCCAGTAGATGCCCACCGGCTTCTTGTGGCGCGCCACGTCCTTGTAGCGGATGTCCACGAAGTTGCCGGTTTCCAGCATCTGCTTGGTGGCCTGCGAGAAGCGGGCCTCGTCGCGGTCGATGGGCGGCACGGAGAAGAAGCCGGGCAGGAAGGCCACCAGCGCCACCAGCACCAGCAGCAGGCAGGCGCGCCGATGGGTGGCGCTCGCAGCATCCAGCCCCCGCGTGAGGAAGGCGGGCGATAGGGAATGCGGCGTCGCGCGTCCTTGGCCGGCGGGCTCGGAAAGGGCCATGCGGTGGTTCGGGTCCGGTCGTTCAGAGCCCGCCCGGGTCCGGTTGCACCGCAACCAGACCGGCAGAACGGCCTCTATCAAATATCTGGAGCCTGAGTGACCGTCCGGGTGGATTCACCCGCGTCTGACCAAAGCTCCAAGGGCGCGGGACAATAGCAGAAACCCCCGGGCCGGAAAGTGCCCGCAACGGGGCACAGGCTCCCGCCCGTTTGCGGGAGGAGTGGCCGGAGAGCTGGGCAGAAAAATGGCGGCCGCCCTGACACTGCCGCAGTGCGGCAGGCGCTACTTGGTCAGGATCAGCTTGTTCTGCGAGGTGAGGCGCAACTGATACACCTGCGAGCCGTGGGTAATGGTGATCACCCGCGCCTCGGCGAACAGGTCGCGGCTGTCGAGCTGCTCTTCCACCATGGGAACCGAGCGCGCCTTGGAGGCAGACGACCACGCAGCGCCTTTGTGCTCATGTTTCGTCATTTTGAATCACTCCAATGAATGAACCGAACAGATCAAGAGCGGCAAAGCTTTCGATCTTGTTTAGAACAGCTCAATATTGCTGGTTTCTGTCGTCATCGTCACGTAATACATGATGGCTCGAAAATCAACGCTGGGCAGGCAGGCCGGGCGCACGGAAACAAAAGCCCCGGTGAAACACGCGGCGCCCGCAGCGGGACAAGGGCATGCGCGCGGGCGCACGCCCCGCGACGATGCAGCGGGACGCGCAGACGAAAACCGGGCAGAAAGACGGCCGGGCCGGACTATTCGGCCGGATGCGGCGCCGGGGGATGGGGCGCGGCACCAGCCGGCGTCTCGTCGCCGGACACGGCACGGGTCACCATCCGGTCAAAGCGGTCGAGATAGAGATAGACCACCGGCGTGATGTAGAGGGTGAGAATCTGCGACACCAGCAATCCGCCCACCACCGCGATGCCGAGCGGCTGGCGCAGCTCCGCGCCGGCCCCGCCGCCAAGGGCGATGGGCAGAACGCCGAAAATCGCCGCCAGCGTGGTCATCATGATCGGCCGGAAGCGCAGCAGGCACGCTTCCCGGATCGCTGCCTGCGCATCCACCCCTTCGCGCCGTCGCTCCAGCGCAAAGTCGATCATCATGATCGCGTTCTTCTTCACGATGCCCACCAGCATGATGATGCCGATGAGGGCGATCACCGACAGCTCCATCTCGAACAGCATCAGCGTCAGCAACGCCCCGATGCCGGCGGAGGGCAGGCCGGAGAGGATGGTGAGGGGGTGCACGAAGCTCTCATAGAGAATGCCGAGCACGATATAGATCACCACCACCGCCGCGAGGATCAGCAGGGGCTGGTTGGAGAGTGAATCCCTGAACACCTGCGCGGTGCCCTGGAAGCCGGTGGAGATGGAGGGCGGCAGGCTGGCGCTGCGCTCCGCTACGCCGATGGCATCCACCGCCTGCCCCAGCGCGATGCCGGGCGCGAGGTTGAAGGAGATGGTTACCGCCGGCTGCTGCTGCTGGTGGGCGATCTGGAGCGGCCCCACCGTGCGGCGGATCTCCGCCACCGTTTCCAGCGGCACCACCGACCCGCTCGACGTGCGCAGATAGACTCGGCCCAGGTCTCCGGCATCCTGTTGGAAGCGCGGCTGCGCCTCCACAATCACCGCATACTGGTTGGTGGAGGTGTAGAGGGTGGCCAACTGGCGGGTGCCGAACTGGGTGTAGAGCGCGGTGCGAAGCTGCTCCTCGGTGATGCCCACCGCAGCCGCCTTGTCCTTGTCGAGATCGATGGTGAGCTGAGGATTGGTGATCTGGAGGTCGGAGGTCACGTCGCGCAATTGCGGAAGGCGCGCCAGTTCCTCCTCCATCCGGGCAGCGGCGGGATAGAGCGCCTCCGTATCGGAACTCTGAAGGGTGTATTGAAACTGGCTTTTGGACGCCACGCCGCCGATATTGATGTTCTGGACCGGCTGAAAGAAGACCCGCACGCCGGGAATGCCGGACACCCGCTTGCGCAGGTCCTGGATGATCTGGAACGCGCTCGGCCGGCCTTCCGACTGCGGTTTGAGGGCGATGAAGAGGCGGCCGGTATTGGTGGTACGGCTGATGCCGGTGGCACCTGCGGTGGACACCAGATAGGCCACATTGGGATCGCCCCGCACCGCCTGGGCGATGATCTTCTGGCGCTCCACCATGGCGTCGAACGAGATGTCCGTGGCCGCTTCCACCGTCCCTGTGATGAAGCCGGTGTCTTCTGTCGGGAAGAAGCCCTTGGGCACGATCACATAGAGATAGACCGAAAGGGCCATGGTGGCGAAGGTGACCACCAGCATGTAGGGCCGGTGCCGCAGCACGAAATCCAGACTGTTGCGATAGCCGGCCAGCCACAGGTCGAACATGCGCTCGCTGGCGCGGAAGAAGATGTTGGGGCGGCGGGAGTGGTCCACCGGCTTCAGCAGCCGGGCGCACAGCATGGGCGTGAGCGTCAGCGAGACGAAGCCGGAAACGAGGATGGCCACCGAGATGGTGACCGCAAACTCGCGGAACACCCGCCCCACCACGCCGCCCATGAACAGGACGGGAATGAACACCGCCACCAGCGACAGCGTCATGGAGATGATGGTGAAGCTGATTTCCCGCGCCCCGAGGATGGCCGCCTTGAACGGGCGCTCACCATTCTCGATGTGGCGATAGATGTTCTCCAGAACGACGATGGCATCGTCCACCACGAAGCCGACGCACAGGGTCAGCGCCAGCAGCGTCATGTTGTTGATGGAGAAGTCCAGCACCCACATGGCCGCGAAGGTGGCGACGATGGACAGCGGAAGCGCGAGCGAGGGAATGATGGTCGCCCGCACGTTGCGCAGGAACAGGAAGATCACCATGACCACCAGGACGACCGCTTCCAGCAGCGTCTTCTGGACATCCGCCACCGCCTCGCGCACCGAGCGGGAGCGGTCGTTCAGCACCTCGATGTTCAGCGAGGGCGGCACCTGCGCCCGGTATTGCGCGAGATGGCTGCGGACCTGATCCACCACTGCCACGGTGTTTGCATCGGGCTGCCGGACAACGGCGAGCACGATGGCCCGGTCGTCATTGAACCAGCTCGCCACCCGCTCGTTTTCGACGCCGTCGGTGACGCGGGCGATCTCGTCCAGCCGCACCGGCGCGCCGTTGCGCCACGCCACCACGATGCGGCGGAACGGCTCGGCGGAGGCCTTGGCGGTGCCCATGTCGATGGTGAGATTCTGCCGCTGCCCGGAAAGCTGGCCGATGGGCGTGTTGGAGGCCGCTGCCTGAACCGCGCTCTGGATATCGGAGGCCGAAATGTTGCGCACGCCGGCCGCCGCAGGATCCACACGGATGCGAACGGCATATTTCTGCGACCCGTAGATCTGCACCTGCGCGACGCCAGGCAATTGCGACATCTGCTGGCCGATGATGGTGTCGGCATATTCATTGACGGTGGACAGAGGCAGCGTGTCCGAGGACACGGCCAGCAGGATGACGGGCGCGTCGGCCGGATTGACCTTCCGGAAGCTCGGCGGCGTGGTCATCTCGTCCGGAAGCTGTCGCTGTGCCACCGAGAGCGCGGACTGAACGTCCAGCGCGGCATCATCGATGTTGCGCGACAGGTCGAACTGCACGGTGATGGACGTGGAGCCCTGCGTGCTCGACGAGGTGAGCGAGGAGATCCCGGAAATGGTCGAAAGCTGACGCTCGATGACGGTCGCCACCGCCGAGGCCATGGTCTCCGGACTTGCGCCGGGAAGGGTCGCGGAAATGTTGATGGTGGGGAAGTCCACGCGGGGCAGCGCGGCCACCGGCAGGAGGCGATAGGCGAACAGGCCCGCCACGATGAGCGAGAGCATCAGCAGGCTCGTCATCACCGGGCGGCGGATGCACAGATCCGAGAACATGGCGTCAGCTCCCCGTGCTGGGCGTGCCCGCCTGCTTCTTGATGTCCACCTTGCTGCCGTTGCGCAGCGCGAGCTGACCTTCGGTGACCACCGTCTCGCCCCCCGACAGGCCGGACGAGATCACCGCCTGCCCGTCCACGGTCCGGTTCACGGTCACCGGCTGCACCTTGGCCACGCCATTGTCCACGACGAACACGAAGGTGCCGTTCTGCCCGCTCTGGACCGCCTCGTTGGGCACGGCGAGCGCGTCCGGCTCCATGCGCAGGGTCACGGTCACATCGCCCAGCGTTCCCGGCCAGAGCCGTTCATCGGCATTGTCGAAGATCGCGCGCACCATGAGCGTTCCGCTCTGCGGATCGATGGTGTTGTCCAGCGCGGCAAGCTTGCCGCCGCCGACCCGCTCGCCCGCCCCCTGAAGCCGCAAGGTGACGGTGGCCCGCTCCATGCTGGTGCGCACGTCGACGAGATAGCGCTCGGGCACGCCGAAGGCGACATAGATGGGCTTGATCTGCCGGATGGTGGCAAGGGTGTCATCCACGCGGATCACCGCACCGGGGCGCACCTGCGAAATGCCCATGCGGCCGGACACCGGCGCCTTGATCTCGTAATAGCTGCGCTGCACCTGCAGCGCCTTCAGGTTGGCCTCGTCCTGCTGGACGGTCGCCTTCTGCATGTCGGCGGTGGTCTTGGCGTCATCCACCTGCACCTGCGACACTGCCGCACGGGCGAGCAGGCCGGTGTAGCGATCCACGTCCCGCAGCGCCTTTTCGAGCTGGGACTTGTCCTTGTTGAGGGTCGCCTCGGCCTGCATGAGCTGGGCCTCGATCTCGCGCGGGTCGAGCACGAACAGCACGTCACCCTGATTGACCTGCGCGCCGTCCTCGAAGCTGACCTTTTCCACCCGGCTCGCCACCCGGGTGCGGATCGACACGGTCACCAGCGGCTCCACGGCGCCGATGGCGTCGAAGCGAACCGGCATGGGCTTACGCTCCGCCCGCGCCACGGTCACGGGAACGCCCTGCGCCCCGCGTGTGGTCGTGGTCTGCGCCTTGGCGGGTATGAGCTTGGCCAAAAGGCCGTTGGACCAGGCCCAGCCCGCGCCACCGAGAAGGGCCAGGACACAGACACCGACGACCAGCCTGCGTGCCTTGTTATTCGTCGCCGCTGCCATGAGGCCCTTCTTGAAAGTTCTGGTCGGGGCGCCGTGCCCGAGGGTGCGGAAATGCAGCCATCGGCGCCGCCCGTCTGCTCAAAATCACACAATCGCGCCCGCGGGTCGGAAACGTGCCCGGATATCTTTTGATATTCAATCCCGCTCGCCCACAGGCCGCATCACGTTCCTGTTCGCAAACGCAAAAATCCAGTCAAAATCAAGCGATGACGCAGATTGCACGGACGGCCGAGCCTTGTCACCTCCGCCCGCGATCACCCTGTCACGCCACCTTCCCCAAGGCACCCGCGAGGCGCTCCAGTGCAGCGTCGAGCGTGGCGTCGGTCTTGGCGAAACAGAAGCGCACCACGGATCTCACCGCATCCTGCGCATAGAAAGCCGACACCGGTATGGCGGCCACCCCGTGCCGGCGCACGAGATCAAGACAGAACGCCTCGTCGTCCAGCTTCGGGTCCAGCGCCGCGAGGTCGATGGACAGGAAATAGGTGCCAGCGCTGGGCAGGACCGGGAATCCCAGCGCCCCGAGCCCGTCGGCCAGCCGGTCGCGGGCGCGCTGGAGGTCGCGGCGCATGCCCTCGAACCAGGCGTCCTCCTTGCCGAGCCCGTAGGCGACCGCCACCTGAAGGTTGGGCGGCGTGGTGAAGGTGAGGAACTGGTGCGCCTTGCTGAGCACACGCATCAGGTGCGGCGCCGCGCAGACGAGGCCGACCTTCCAGCCGGTCATGCCGAAGATCTTGCCGGCGGAGCCGATCTTCACGGTACGCTCGCGCATGCCGGGGATGGCCATCATCGGCACATGCCGGTGCCCATCGAACACGATGTGCTCCCACACCTCGTCGCACACCGCGATCGCATCATGGGCGATGCACTGGTCGGCGATGAGCTGCATTTCCTCCCGGCTGTGCACCACGCCGGTGGGGTTCTGGGGATTGTTGAACAGGACCAGCTTGGTGCGCGGTGAGAAGGCCGCCGCCAGCGCATCCGCCGTGATGCGCCAGGAGGGCGGCTGGAGCCGCACGAGGCGGGGAATGCCGCCCGCCCGCAGAACCAGCGGCAGGTAGGCATCATAGAGCGGCTGGAACAGCACGACCTCGTCGCCGGGGCGGATCAGCGCGAACAGCGCGCCCGCCAGCGCCTCGGTGGCACCGGATGTCACCATGACCTCGCCGTCGGGGTCCAGCTGCACACCCTGCCAGTGGCGATAATGCTCCGCAGCCGCGTGACGCAGTTCCGGAAGGCCCATCATGGGCGGATACTGGTTCCACCCGTTGATTACCGCGTCGGCCGCCTTGCGACGCACGTCCTCCGGACCCGGATCATCCGGGAACCCCTGCCCCAGATTGATGGCCTGGTGCGTGCGGGCAGCGGCCGACATCACCTCGAACACGGTGGTCGGCAGGTTGGAGAAGACGGGGTTGAAGGCGCCTTCGGAGGGGGCGGCAGGGGGAGCGGCAGGTGTCGCGGCAGGTGTCGTCATGCCCCTTTTCTTAGAACACGTTCCAACCGGATTGCACCGCAATCTGACGGGAAGAGCAGTGTCCATCGAAAATTTCGGGGTGCATCAGGCGGTAGGCCGGGTCAGGCGACGCGGCACTTGAGGGTTCGGCCGGCTTGCCGACCGCCAGAGTTCAGCCGACCGCGCGCAGCGGCACAAGGGCCGCCGCCAGCTCCGTCTCGGTGACAGTGGCGAGCGGCTGCAACAGCTTGGCCGCCTCGGTCCGCCGCCCCGCGCGCATCACCAGGATGACGGTCTCCGCACCGCCGCAGGCCGGATCGCCGCAGGCGATCTCGGTGACCGACACCGTCGCATCCTCATCAAGGGCGAGCAGGTGCCGCACCTTGTCCGCGATCTCGCGCGCCGCGTCGCGCGCCGCCTCGCGGGATCCGTCGCCGGCACTCCGGCCGCGCATGAACAGGCGAACCATGGGACGCTCCGCTGTCAATCCAACCCTGCGGCTTGCGGCACCCTCACGGATGCCGGAACCGCGCGACATTCAGTCAAGACCCGCCCGCCGCCGGCGCGAGCCCGACGATGATATAAAGTCTCACTACAGACATCCCTCATGGGGATGAAAAATGCGCAAACGAAGGCGGCTCAGCCTCCGACCACGCGGCTTGCGACGTGCGAGAGCAGGCGGCGCGCGCGGGTGGTCCAGCGCATGCCGCCGCCCTCCTCTTCCTCGCCCGCCGCTTGCTCGAAGCGCAGCGCGACCTGCCCCACACGCCCCGCTTCCACCGTGCGGACCTCGATGAAGGCGTGCCCGAAGGCGATCCGCATGCCCGGCAGAACGCGATCTCCCGCGCGGTCGGCAAAGACATCGGAGAGGGTCATCTGCCGCTCGCCCGCCGGTGCCGGAAGCCCGTAGAGGTCGGCCACGTCGCCCACGCGCACATCGCCCGTGAACGGGAAGGCCGCGTCTTCCGCCCACACCTGCGGCTCCGTCATGAAGACGCGGTCGAGCTGCTGCACGCGCTTGGGCGGAACAAGGAGATAGACATAATCCCGCGACACCAGCGCCCCGGCATCGGCCGCGGAGAGAATCTTGCCCTCGCGGACCACCAGAACCGGCCGCGCCCAGTCCGGCAGAAGCGAGGGGGTGATGGGCGGCAGGTCCGCCGGAACGGGATAGCCCACCAGCTCGTGCTCGCTCTGGCCCGGCAGGTCGATCTCGAACCGCTGCGGCTCGCGCATGGGCTCCGCCAGCGCCACATCCAGCCGCCGCGCGGCAAACGCGAGGCTGGTGCCGTGCAGCACCAGCGAGACGAAGACCACGATGAAGGCGATGTTGAAATAGAGCGGCGCCAGCGGCAGCTGCGCCAGCATGGGAATGGTGGCGAGGAAGATCGACACCGCTCCCCGCAGTCCCGCCCAGGACACGAACAGCTTTTCCCGCTTGGAAAAGCCGAAAAAAGCGAGGCAGGCGAAGACCACCGCAGGCCGCGCGACGAAAATCAGGAAGGCGGCCAGCGCGATCCCCGCCGGAAGCATGGACAGCATGCTGTGCGGCGTCAGCAGCAGCCCCAGCATGGTGAACATAACGATCTGGCACAGCCAGGTGATGGCATCGTGGAAGCTCGTGATGCCGGCGATGCCGCGCACCGGGCGGTTACCCAGAATGAGGCCGGCGAGATAGACGGCCAGAAAGCCGGAGCCGTGCACCAGCGCCGTGAGGGCGAACACCAGCACCGCCCACGCCACCACAAGCACGGGCTGCAGCCCCACCGGCAGGTCCACGCGGTTCAGGAAGGCGGCAAGGGCGAACCCGCCCATGACGCCCATGACGGCGCCGACGCTCATCTCCCGCAGGACGCCCGTCACCATCGCCCAGCCGAAATCACCGCTGCCGGTGCTGATCAGTTCCACCAGCAGGACAGTGAGAAAAACGGCCGCCGGATCATTGGTGGCGGATTCGATTTCGATCACCGCGTCAAGCCGGCGCCCGAGCTTCAGCCCCTGTGCGCGCACCAGAAACAGCACGGCGGCCGCGTCCGTGGAGGCGACGATGGCGCCGATCAGAAGACCCTGCGGAATGGTGAGATCGAACAGCGGCACGGCCACAAGGGCCACAAGGGCAGCGGTGGCCAGCACGCCGACCGTGGAAAGCAGAAGGGCCGGCGCCACCGCCCCGCGCATGCTGGACAGGCGTGTCCGGAGGCCGCCATCGAACAGAATGACCGCCAGCGCCGCCGAGCCCACCATGTAGGTGGCCCAGAAATCGCTGAAATGAATGCCGCCCGGACCATCCTCGCCCGCAAACACCCCGATCATGAGGAAGACGAGCAGGATGGGCGCGCCGAATCGGGCCGCGACCAGGCTCGATACCGTCCCCGCCACAACCAGCATGGCACAGATCAGGAGGACGGCATTCGACAGGACGACGGCATCCATGGAGCGGCGGACCTCCGGGGTCGGTGGAGCGGCGGCCGGAATGAACCGCTGCGCACCAGAATCTTCCGTTTCTAATGTGCCCTGACGCAGGCGCCGGTTTCAATGACGGCGCTGTCGCGATGAGCATGCCGCACGCCGTATGGCCGTCGCCCCCCGGCATGCGTATGCTTGGCCTTGGCTGATTGCGTATCCGCCTCCGGGGGGAGGCATCCGCACATGCCGCGGGGATTATGCGCCATGACCATGGCCTGCATTGCCTATGCCTATCTGGTCCGGTCTTGCCGGATGACCGCGTCGGGGGACGTGGTCAGCGAGCCGGACACGATCTGCTTCGACTGCGACCTTGCCCTTCAGATGGCACGGGACGAACGCCGCCATGCGGCCGGCACCGCCGTCTATGCTTTGGGCTATGACGGCGACCTGATCGCCGACAGCCCGCTTGCGAGCCACGGCCTGAGCATCCCCCCGCCCTACGGATGCGGCGCTGCCGTCATGGCGTGACGGGGCCTCATCCGCGTAAAATGGCTCAGCTTCTGCCGGTGGTGAAGCGCAGCGCCTCGATCGGCGACTGGACGCGCACGATCCGGACCTGCCGCGACCCGCAAAGATCACATCTCAGGCGCAGTTCGGCAGGCTCATCCCCTTCGGTCAGGGTCTGGTTGCGATTCACGCCGATGATGGAGCGGCGGCGACAGCGGGGACATTCGGCGCAGAGCATTCCCCATAAGACGGCCAAATCACGTTGGCATTGAGGCAAAGAGGCGCCTTTGGAGAGAGGCACGCTGCGGAAGCTGATTTCGAGATCCACTCAAGACACCGATGTGGATTGAAGCCGCACGGCGCGGTACCGAAAGTGCCATACAGAATACAGCGCCGTCGTGTGGCGTCGCATGCCCTCCGGCCGGGCCTGCGAAGACCGGTGTTCAGGAAGGGCGCAGTGGATGGCAATTGAGGCGACGGCCCCCATGCAGATGCAGGCGACCCGGATCCGCAGAGCGGTCCTGACCGTCGCGCTCGCGGTGCCTGTGTGCTGGAGCCTCATCATCGTCCCGCTCACATGGCTCCACCTGGTGCCCATGGGTGACGAGCAGTCCGCCAACAACATCATCTTCTTTGTGGTCAGCGCCATCCTCCTTCCCATCCATGTGAAGTGGCCACAGGCAAGCGGCGTGGTGGGAAGCATCTATTTCGCAGGCCTGTTTTACATCGCCACGTCGGCGCAATTCCTCACCCCGGCGGACTCGCTGCGCCCGCTCCTGTTCTTCCCCACCGTCGGCGCGGTCTTCCTCATTTTCGGCAGCACGGCGGG
>NCCY01000245.1 GCA_002279855.1 Rhizobiales bacterium 12-68-15 | reverse complement strand
CGGGTGGGCTTTGCCATCGGCCAGGCGCCGCTCATCGAGGCGCTGGTGCGGATCAAGGACAGCTTCAACTCCTATCCGCTCGACCGCCTCGCGCTGGCCGGCGCGACCGCCGCCATTGAGGACGAGGCGTGGTTCGTCCAGTCCTGCGACAAGGTGATCGCCTCCCGCACGCGGCTGACGGCGGCGCTGGAGCGGCTCGGCTTCTCCGTCCTGCCCTCGGCGGCGAACTTCCTGTTCGCCCGCCACGCGAGCGTTCCGGGCGCGACGCTCGCCGGCGCGCTGCGCGAGCGGGCCATCCTGGTCCGCCATTTCCGCCGGGCGCGAATCGAGGACTATCTGCGCATCACCATCGGCACGGACGCGGAATGCGACCGGCTGGTCGCGGCGCTTGAGGAAATTCTCGCCTCCTGAGCGGGACAAAGCCTTGATATGACGTTTCGGCGAAGGGCCGGCATTGAATCCGTGCCCTACCTTCGCTATAGGGGCGCACGATTATCCTAAGGGCCGGTCTGCCGACCCTCGGCTTTTGCATGGCTGTTCGCATCTGCGCAGGGCCGCGGCAAAGTCCGAGCATCATAGAGGCGTATTCATGTCTTCGACGTTCGATACGGTCGCCAACATCATCGCCGAAACGTGCGACACCCCGCGCGACACGATCACGCCCGAGAGCCACGCCATCGATGACCTCGGCATCGACAGCCTGGACTTCCTCGACATCGCCTTCGCCATCGACAAGGCGTTCGGCATCAAGCTGCCGCTGGAGCAGTGGACGCAGGAAGTCAACGACGGCAAGGCGACCACGGAACAGTATTTCGTGCTCAAGAATCTCTGCGCGCGCATCGACGAGTTGGTCGCTGCGAAGACCGCCTGAGCCGGCGACCTGATGCGTCCCGAAATCTTCAAGATGGTGGACCGGATCGTCACGATCGATCCGGCCCTCAAGACCATTCACTGCCAGGGCCTGGTGCCCGAGGAAAGCTCCATCTTCGAGGGGCATTTTCCCGGTTATCCGATCATGCCCGGCGTGCTGCTGATCGAGGCGATGGCCCAGACCACGGGCTGGCTCATTCTGGCCCGCAACCGCTTCGAGAAGATGCCGTTCCTCGCCACCGTGAAGGAAGCCAAGCTGCGCACCTTCGTCGTGCCGGGGCAGAATCTCGATCTGCATTCCGAAATCCTGCATGAGGGTTCCGGCTTCGTGGTGGCCAAGACCCACACGACGCTTGACGGCAAGCCCATCTGCAGTGCGGAACTGACCTTCCGCGTGCTGTCCTGGCCCGAGGGCCGCATGAAGGGCACCGTCCTGAAGGTGGCAGAGCATGTCCAATTCCCCGTCGCGGAATATGTCGATGCCTGAGGGCGCAAAGCGCGACGTCTGGATCACCGGGATCGGCCTCGTCTCCTCGCTCGGCGAGGGGCTGGACGCCCACTGGCAGGCGCTGTCCGCAGGACAGGCGCCCGTGACCGATGCCGAGCGGTTTGCCCCCTATGTGGTGCACCCGCTCGTGAAGCTGAATTACGACGCCCAGATCCCCAAGAAGGGCGATCAGCGGCAGATGGAAGCCTGGCAGCGCATCGGCACCTACACGGCGGGCCTCGCCCTCGACAGTGCCGGCATTGCCAAGAACACCGAGATTCTCAGCCGCACGGACATGATCGTCGGTGCGGGCGGTGGCGAGCGCGACCATCAGGTGGACACCGCCATCCTCAATGACGTGGTGTCGTCCAACGATCCTGGACGGATGCTGAACGAGCGTCTGCTGAACGATCTGCGGCCCACCCTCTCGCTGGCGCAGTTGTCCAACCTTCTGGCGGGCAACATCTCTATCGTGCATGGCGTCACCGGCTCATCGCGCACCTTCATGGGCGAAGAGAGCGCGGGTGTGGATGCGGTGCGCATCGGCTGGGCGCGCATCGCGGCCGGCCAGAGCGAGATCGGCCTCGTGGGCGGCGCCTACAATGCCGAGCGCGAGGACATGCTGCTCCTCTACGCGCTGAACGACTTCTGCATGACCGGCGAATTCCGCCCGGTCTTCTCCGGCCCGCAGGCCCCCGGCATCCCGTCCGGGTCCATGGGTGCCTTCCTGGTGCTGGAATCCCCCGAACACGCCACCGCGCGCGGCGCCACGCCCATCGCGAAGCTATCGGCCGTGTGGTCGGAGCGGGCGCGCCGGGATGAGGCCGGCAGCGTCAGCGCCAAGGTGCGTGACTTCCTCGCCCGCTCCGGCGATGCGGCGGTGCTCTCGGGCGCCACCGGCGCGCGCGGCGTGACCGAGGCGGAAGCGGAAGCGCTGAAGGCGGCGGGCGTGCCCGTGCGCTCGGTGACGAACCGCATCGGCCATGGCTTCGAGGCGCAGTTTCCCGCAGCGCTTGCGCTGGCGGCACTCACCGTCTCGCGCGGCCCCCTGTTCCCCGCGCTCGCCGGTGATCCGGTCGAGACCGGCGAGAGCAAGGCGGACCGCGTGCTGGTGACCGGCCTCGGCCACTGGCGCGGCGAGGGTGCCGGACTGGTCGAGAAGATCGGCTGACACCTGCCCGCGACCGGCTCCGCGCCTCGCGGAGGCCGCTGGCGTCGTGATAGTACTGGCGAAATGAAAGGCGCCGGGCGGGGCGCGGATGTGAGGAGTTGCCCCATGGCGCACACGGACAAGCATGGTCGGCCCATTGTCGTGGTGACGGGGATCGGCATCGTGTCCTCCCTCGGACAGGGCAAGGAAGACAACTGGCGCCGCCTGACGGCCGGTGAGAGCGGCATCCACCGCATCACCCGCTTCCCCATCGAGGGCATGCGCACCACCATCGCCGGGACGGTGGACTTCCTGTTCGACGAACGTGTTCCCGCACCGGACCTCTCCGAGCGGCTGGCGACGCTGGCGGCGGAAGAGGCGATTGCCCAGTCGGGCGTCGGCAGCAAGGGCAACTTCCCCGGCCCGCTGTTCGCGGCCGTGCCGCCGGTCGAGATGGAATGGCCGGAAAAGCGCAAGCTGGCCGAAAATGCGAGCCATCATCCGGTGGAATATCGCGACCTGCTGCTTTCGGCGGCCAGCGGCAAATTCCGCCCTTGGCACGAGCGCTTCCTGTTCGGCTCGGTGGCGGACCGCCTTGCCGACCGCTTCGGCACGCAGGGCCAGCCCATTTCGCTGTCCACCGCATGCGCTTCGGGCGCCACCGCCATCCAGCTTGGCGTGGAAGCGATCCGGCGCGGCGATTGCGAGGTGGCACTTTCGCTCGGCACCGACGGCTCGGTTCATCCCGAGGCCCTGATCCGCTTTTCCCTGCTTTCGGCGCTCACCACCGCCAATGACAAGCCGGAGGAAGCCGCGCGCCCCTTCGCCAAGAATCGCGACGGCTTCGTCATGTCCGAAGGGTCCGGCGCGCTGGTGCTGGAAAGCCTCGACCATGCGCTGGCGCGCGGCGCGCGCATTCTCGGCGTGCTGGAAGGCTGCGGCGAGATGGCGGACAATTTCCACCGCACCCGCTCCAGCCCGGATGGCAAGCCCATCATCGGCTGCATGAAGAACGCCATGGACGATGCCGGCATCACCCCCGCCGACATCGACTATATCAACGCCCACGGCACATCGACGCCCGAGAATGACCGCATGGAATATGTCGGCCTGCGCGCGGTGTTCGGCGACGAGGCGCTGGCCGGCATCCCGATCTCGTCCAACAAGTCCATGATCGGCCACACGCTGACGGCGGCCGGCGCCATTGAGGCCGCCGTGTCGCTGCTCACCATCGCCAATGGCCGCATTCCGCCGACCATCAACTATCATGTCCCCGATCCGGCCATTCCGCTGGACGTGGTGCCGAACGTGGCGCGCGATGCGCAGGTGCGGCGGGTGATCTCCAATTCCTTCGGCTTCGGCGGGCAGAATGTCAGCCTCGTCATGGCGGGAGAGCCGGCGTGACACGGGTTCTGGTGACCGGCGGCGGTCGCGGGCTGGGCGCGGCCATCGTCCGCGCGCTGTCGGCGGCCGGCTTTGACGTGACCTTCACCTATCGCAGCGCCGGGGCCGAGGCCGAAGCGCTGCTGGAAGAACTGCGCGCCCGCCCCGGCGCCACGCCCCGCGCGGTGGAGGTAGACCTTGCGGACCGCGCCGCCGTGGACGCCTTCGCGGAGACGCTGGAAGCCGAAGAGGGTCCGTATTTCGGCTTCTGCCACAATGCCGGCATGTCCTACGACACCCTTGCCGCCATGGTGGACCAGGACAAGGCCGAGGCGGTGATGCAGGTGAATCACTTCACCTTCGTGCGCATCAGCCGCGCCCTCGTGCGGCCCATGACGCGGGCGAAGCAGGGCCGCATCGTCGCCATCGGCTCGGTGGCGGCACTGCTCGCCAACCAGGGCAATGTGGCCTATGCGGCCTCCAAGGCGGCGCTGCTCGCCCATGTGCGGGGGCTCGCCATCGAGACCGCGCGGCGCGGCGTGACGGTGAACTATATCGCGCCCGGCTTCATCGATACCGCCATGCTCGCCCGCTATGCCGACTGACGGGGGCCTCTCGGCCCAGCTTGCCGCCCACCGCTGAGTTTCAAGGACCAACATGCGCGCCCTCCAGCTCGTCTCCGACCGCAAGCTCGAACTCGTCACCCTGCCCGATCCCGACGCCCCCGGCGCGGGCGAGGTGCAGATCCGGGTAAAGGCGCTGGCGCTGAACCATATCGACGTGTGGGGCTGGCGCGGCATGGCTTTCGCCAAGCGCAAGATGCCCCTCGTGGTGGGCGCGGAAGCGGCCGGCGAGATCGTGGCGCTCGGAGCCGACGTGCGCGGCCTCAAGGTGGGCCAGACGGTCGCCATGTATGGCGCCATGACCTGCGGCCACTGCAAGAACTGCCTGAAGGGCCGCGACAATCTCTGCGAGAATGTGGGCGGCGTCCTCGGCTTCCACATCGACGGCTTCGCCCGCGACATCATCAACATGCCCGAGCGGCTGGTGATTCCCGCCCCCGAAGGCGTGTCCTTCGAGGATGCGGCCTGCGCCGGCATCACCTTCTCCACCGTCGAGCACATGCTGTTCGACAATGCAAAGCTGGAAAAGGGCGAGACGGTTCTGGTCCATGCGGGCGGCTCGGGCATCGGCTCCGCCGCCATCCGGCTCGCCAAGGATGTTGGCGCCACCGTCATCACCACGGTGGTGCTCGGCGCCGACCACGTCATCAATTATCGCGAGGAACGCTTCGAGCACATGGTCCGCAAGATCACCAAGAAGGTGGGCGTGGACGTGGTGTTCGAGCATGTGGGCGCGGACACCTGGAACGGCTCGCTGCTCTCCATGAAGCCGGGCGGCCGCTTGGTCACCTGCGGCTCCACCTCGGGCGTGTCGGTGAACATGAACCTGATGCAGCTGTTCCAGCGGCAGTATCACATCCTCGGTTCGTTCGGCGCCACCATCCGCAACGTGGCGGACGGGCTCCAGAAAATGGGTCGCGGCGTGCTGCCGGTGATCGACAGCGTGGTGGCGCTGGAGAATTTCAACGAGGGCCTGGAGCGGCTGGAAAGCCGCAAGGTGTTCGGCAAGATCGTCGTGCGCTTCTGATCCGGCCCGGCTGGGATCTGGCTTCGTGACACGTCACAGGGGCATCTTCGGACGCATGATGCGCCGCGTGCGGGGCGTGGTGGCGCCGCTGTGGGAGAGCGCCGTCGTCGGCCTGCTGCGGGGCCTCGTCTGGTGGTCCCGCCTCTTCCCGGTGTCGTGGTCCTCCAACATCATCGCCGCGCTGGCGAAGACGTTCGGCCCCTTCTTTGTCGTGAGCGGCACCGCGCGGCGCAACCTGCGCGCCGCCTTCCCGGACAAGAGCCGCGCCGAGATCTGGTGGCTGGTGGTGGGGGTGTGGGACAATCTCGGGCGCATGGCGGCCGAGTTCGCCCATCTCGACCGCATCTGGGACTATGATCCCGCCCATCCCGGCAATGGCCGCATCGAGATCGTCGGCGCCGACATCATGCGCCGCCTGCGGGACGACGGGCGCCCCGGCCTGTTCTTCACCGCCCATACCGGCAACTGGGAACTCAACGCCATCACCGGCGGCAAGCTCGGCGTGCCCGGCGGCGTGCTCTATCGCGCGCCCAACATCAAGAAGGCCGCAGACCTGATCGCGGAGATGCGGGCACAGACCATGCCCGGCCTCGTCAAGGCCAGCCGCAATGCCGGCCGCCAGATGGCGCGCATGCTGGAAGAGGGCGAGCATATCGGCATGCTGGTGGACCAGTATTGGGGCCAGGGCGTGGTGGTGGATTTCTTCGGCCGCCCGGCCCACACCAATCCCACCCTCGCCCGCCTCGCCCGCCAGTTCGACTGCCCGGTCCATGGCATGCGCGTCATCCGCCTGCCGCGCGGGCGCTTCCGCATCGAGATCACCGAGGAGATTCCCCTGCCCCGCGATGCCGAAGGCCGCGTGGACGTGGAAGGGGCGATGCAGGCGGTCACGAAGGTCATCGAGGGCTGGGTGCGGGAATATCCGGGCCAGTGGCTCTGGTTGCATCGACGCTGGCGGTGAAATCGATTTTCCTGATAATTTCGATGATTCAGGCAAGAACGTTAAAGCGCTTCGTTTTGCGTTGCGGTATACACGCGTGATGTGAGGTCAACTCAGGTTGCTTCAATGCGCGTCATGTTGGTCGAGCCCAGCCGGGTCGGTTTAAAACTCATGTCTCGCATGCTCGAGGAGATGGGACACGACGTGTCTCCGTTTTCCGAGGGGGATGCGGCTCTGGCATACCTCCACACGTCTACGGATATCGAAGTGCTGATCACCAGCTTCGAGATTCCCGGCGCGTCCGGCATCCAGCTCTGATGGGAGGCCCGCGTCATCGCCAATGCCGGGCGGCCGCTCTACGTCATCGCCATGTCGTCCAGCAACGATGCCGCCCATCTGGTGGAAGCGCTGGATGGCGGCGCGGACGATTTCATCAACAAGCCCCCGAACCGGATCGAACTGGAAGCCCGGCTGCGGGCGGCCGAGCGGCTGAACCAGGCGCGCCGCGAACTGGTCCGCCTCGCCACCTGCGATCCCCTCACCTCGCTGCTCAACCGGCGCGCCTGGTTCAACCTTGCCACGGACGTGATCGCCACGCCGGCGCCCCACGCGGTGATTCTGTTCGACATCGATCACTTCAAGGGGGTGAACGACACGTATGGGCATGACGGGGGCGATCAGGTACTGCGGTCCGTCGCTGACACCCTCGCGCCCCGTCACCTCCCCGCCGCCCGTGTCGGTGGCGAGGAATTCGCCGTCCTGTGCACCGGGCGGACGGAAGCCGCGGCCTTCGCGGAGGCCGAGCGGCTGCGCACCGCCATCGCGGCAACCGCCATTCGCCTGCCGGGCGGCGAGGACATTTCCGTCACCGTCTCC
>NCCY01000244.1 GCA_002279855.1 Rhizobiales bacterium 12-68-15 | reverse complement strand
GCAGCGGACCTGATCCAGATGGCGCATGGCGCTGAGGGCGGCCAGTTCCTCCGGCGTGATCTTCACATAGGAACTGCGGGCGGAGAGCATGACCGGGTAGAGGTCATACATGCCGCTCATGAGCAGCCCGCCCTTGACCAGATCCGGCGCCCCGCCATGGGCGGCCCAGTCCGTGGTCAGCAGCACGCCGGCAATATGGGCGCCGGAGGAATGGCCCGACAGGTAGATCCGGCCGGGATCGCCGCCGAAGGCGGCAATGTTGCCGGCGATCCAGACCATGGCGCGGCGGCACTGGTCCACCATTTCCGGCAGGCGGACGGCGGGGATGTTGTCGAAATTCAGGGCTACATAGAGGCAGCCATTCTCGATGAAGGTAGGCGCCGGCGCCGAGGCGTCCTTGCTGCCCAGCGCGCGCCACGCCCCGCCATGGATGAACACCATCACCGGCAGCGCACGGGCTCCGGCCGGCGCAAAGATGTCCAGCGTCTCCGCCTCGCGGCTGCCATAGCGCTCGGTGCGGGGCGGGAAGCGCTTGCGCACCTCCTCGCTGTCGCGCGCATAGCGGGCGATGATCTGCTGCGCATCGGGCGCCCACACCCGCTGGTCATAGGCATTGTCGAGCGTGTCGCGTGTATAATCAAGAAACACCGCCTCTTCCGCGCGCACCAAAGCGGTGGAGGCAAGAAGACCAAGCAAGGACAGACTGAAGGCGCGACGATCCATTTGCACAACCCTTGCGCATGAGACGGGATGATTTAGGACACAAGCCAGCACCTGCCGCACACCTGCCCTTGCGGCCGCCTGATCTTGACGGGATCAAGAGTGGCACGCCCCCCGGACGGCGGCAAACGAAATTGCTTTAAGGGTATAATTTTTCCGGGGTTGCCGCTTCGTACGGTGGCAGGGCGCAAAGCGGCGGCGCGAAGCATCTTTCGCGGGGCAGGAAACTTCGCCACTGTGGCGGCGATGCATGATTCCGCCGTTCTCGCCTGGATGCTGTTCGCGGCGCAGGCCCTCCTCCAGTTGCTCTTCATCATCCGCGCCCTGCTGCGACCGCACCGGGAGCCGGCCTCGCGCCTTGCCTGGGTGGTGGTGATCGTGCTGGTGCCGGTGGCGGGCGTCATCGCCTATGTGCTGTTCGGCGAGACCAATCTGGGGCGCGCCCGCATCAAGCGGCTGAGCGAGGCCTTCGACCGCCTGCCGCCGGCGGGCGGGGTGGCCGGCCCTTCGGCGGAGGCTTCGGTGCCGGACCGCTTCGTGCCGCTGTTCCGCGTCGGCCAGTCGGTCAGCCATTATGTGCCGGTGGCGGGCAACCGGGCGCGGCTGATGCCGGATTCCGCCGCCGCCATCGATGCCATGGTGGCCGACATCGACGCCGCGCGCGAGAGCGTGCACGTGCTGTTCTATATCTGGCTGGGCGACGGCAGCGGGCTGAAGGTGGCGCAGGCCCTGTGCCGGGCGGCGCGGCGGGGCGTCGCCTGCCGGGCCATGGCGGATGATCTCGGCTCCCGCGCCTTCATCCGCTCCGCCCACTGGCGCGACATGGCCGCGGCGGGCGTGAAGCTCGCGGCCGCGCTGCCGGTGGGCAACCCGCTGATGCGCCCGTTCAAGAGCCGCATCGACATGCGCAACCACCGCAAGATCGTGGTGATCGACGATGCCGTCACCTATTGCGGCAGCCAGAACTGCGCCGACGCCGCCTTCGCGGTGAAGGCGCGCTATGCGCCCTGGGTGGACATCATGGCGCGGTTCGAGGGGCCGGTGGTGCGGCAGAACCAGCATCTGTTCGCCAGCACCTGGATGGGCCAGTGCGACGAGGATCTGAGCCCGCTGCTGACCCGCCCGCTGCCCCCGCCGCAGGAAGGGTTCGTAGCGCAGGTCATCGCCAGCGGGGCCGCGGTGCGCTATTCGGCCATGCCCGAGACCTTCGTGGCGCTGATGAATGCGGCACGGCGGGAACTGGTCATCACCACCCCCTATTACGTGCCGGACGAGCCCATCCAGTCCGCGCTCTGCGCCAGCGCCCGGCGCGGGGTGACGACGCGGATCGTGTTTCCCCGGCGCAACGATTCCTGGATCGTGGCGGCGGCCAGCCGCTCCTATTATCGCGACCTGCTGGAGGCGGGCGTGGAGATCCACGAATATGTGGGCGGCCTGCTCCACGCCAAGACGCTGACCCTGGACGGCGAGGTCACGCTGATCGGCTCGGCCAACATGGACCGCCGCAGCTTCGAGCTGAACGCGGAGAACAACATCCTGCTCTATGACGCCGCCTTCACGCTGGAGGTGCGGGCGCGTCAGCAGGTGTTCCTTGACGCCGCCCCCGCGGTCGCCCGCGCCGAGGTGGAGGCGTGCAGCCGCGCCCGGCAGGTGTGGAACAATTCCATCGCCATGCTGGGCCCGGTGCTCTGAGGGCAAGCCCTCGACGGGCCTGAAAGACCGTGCGGCCCCGGTCGGGACGGGGCCGGACAGCCGCCCCCGTCCGCGCCACCCGCGTCAGGCCGGAACCACCCGCTCGCGCGCGACGCCCCGGCAGTCCATCTCGTAATCGAGACTGACCAGCGGCGGCCGGTTGAAGTGCCAGGTCAGGCCGTGGCGCGCCGCGCCGCGCCTGACGATCTCCGCCCCGAGGAAGGGGTGGACGTCATGGACGGTGTAGAGCTGCACGCCGGTGGTGTCCGCCCAGGTGAAGTCCAGGGCGCCCATGCGCCGCTCCATCTCGCCCAGCACCCAGCGGGCCTTCTCGCGCAGGCCCTCGGGCGAGCAGTCGCCGGGCGCGATGGCGTGGCCGCCATAGCTGTCCCGGCCCTCCGGCGCCTCGCCGGAGCCGGCCACCACGAAGGACGGTGCCGCATCCTCAGCCGTGTCCGCCGTGCGCACGAAGGAGAAGGCGTGGAAGGACGGCTCGGCAGGCGGGTCGATCTCGGGGCAGACATTGCTGCGGGCCACCGGATTGTCGCCGCCCGCGAACAGCCCCCAGTCCTGAAGGGTGCCGGCATAGATGGCGTTGAAGGCCTTGAAGCCCTCTTCGGTGAAGGGGGCCGGGGAGCGCAGCTCGCAGGCGCAGAAGGCGGTCAAAGGACGCCCCGCCGCGCGGATGATCTGCGCGATGCGGGCGAACCCCGCCTCCAGCGGCACCGGGCGGGCAAAGCGCACCCGCTCGATGACATGGCCCGGCAGCGCGGCGACGCCGGCCGAATACTGGAACACGCCGGGCACATAGCGATAGCCGCCCGCGCTGAAATCCTTGGTGCTCATGGTCTCTCCTTGAAGAATGCTCAGGTGCCGATGACGACGGCCGCGCCGAGACGGCGCAGCGCGGCGATGATGGAAAAGCCGGTGATGGCGCTGGACTTGGGATTGTCCGGGTCGGGCCAGTTCTGCGCCACCAGCGTGAAGCGCCCGGCCCGGCTCTCCACCGTCAGGTGATGCTCGTTGCGGGTCAGCGCGGGATCGGCCCACACCTCCACCCGCGTCCGGTCCGCGCCGAGGCCGGCAAGGCTCACGGTCGCGGCCACGTTCACATTGAGCGGGAAGCGGGCGATCGCCTCCCGTGCCGAGCCGGCGAACAGGCAGTGCGGCCCCTCCCCCGCCGGCAGGTCCGCGAAGGAGGCGGGCGGCTTGCGGGTGACCAGCGTCACTGCCTCCAGCCCCGCCTCGGCGGCCGCCCGCAGACCGTCGAGCCCCGCCAGCGCACCGGAGGGCAGGAGGATGCGGCCGCCCGTGCGCGCGGCGAGTGCGGTGAGGTCATCATGCACCACCAGCGCCCCGGCGCTGGCCGCCACCAGCGTGCCGCCGGCGAGAAGCACCGGCTCCGCGAGGGAACGGAACAGCGACGGCGGCAGGCATTCCACCACGATGTCCGCCACCTGCGCGAGGTCCGCCGCGGGGATCACCGGCGGCACCCGCGCGAAGCCGGCGACCCGCGCCTGCGCCCGCGCCGCATCGGCGGCGGAGACCGCCACGAGGCTGAGGCCCGCCATGCCGGCATCGAGCGCGGCGGCCACCTTCATCCCCACGGCGCCGAGCCCGGCGACCGCGACCCTGTGATGCTGCTGCACGCTTCCCTCCCCTTCCGGCCTCAGCCGTAATTGACCACGAGGAACTTGATATCCGTCATGCTCTCCATGGCGTAGCGGGTGCCCTCGCGGCCGAGGCCGCTGTCCTTCCAGCCGCCGAACGGCATGGAATCGATGCGGTAGATGGGCACGTCATTGATCATCAGCCCGCCCACGTCCCAGTCCTCCAGCGCGCGGAAGGCGCGGGCGAGGTCATTGGTGAAATAGCCGCCCTGCAGGCCGTAGCGGGAATCGGCCGCCCGCCGCACCGCCTCGTCCATGTCGCCGACCTTGGAAAGGGTGACGACGGGGCCGAAGATTTCCTCGCACTCCACTTTCATGTCCGGCGTGGTGTCGGTGAGCACGGTGGGCTCGATGACCGCGCCGTGCCGCCGCCCGCCGGCCAGCACCCGCGCGCCGCCGGCCACCGCCTCGTTGATCCAGCTTTCGATGCGGCGGGCGGAGTTTTCGTCGATCACCGGGCCGACATCCACCCCCTCCTCCAGGGGATCGCCCACCTTGCAGGCGGAGACGCGGCGGACGAGTTCCGCCTCGAAGCGGTCATAGACCTGTTCGTGCACGAGGATGCGCTGCACGCCGATGCAATTGCCGCCCAGCTCCAGCGACACCTTCTTGCGGCCCGCCTGCTCCTTGATGTGCCAGCCCACCTTCGCCGAGCCGGTGAATGTGACCATGGCGATGCGCTCGTCCTTCACCATGCGCTCGGCCAGCGGCACGCTGCAATGAACCACCGTGAGCGCCCCGTCCGGCAGGCCGGCCTGCGCGAACACCTCCGCCAGCAGAAGCGAGGTGAGCGGGGTCTGCGGCGCCGGCTTCAGCACCACCGTGTTGCCCACTGCAATGGCCGGCGCCACCTTGTGCAGCACCAGGTTGAGCGGGAAGTTGAACGGCGTGATGGCGAGGATCGGCCCGATGGGATAGCGCCGGGCGAGCCCCACCCGCCGGCCGAGCTTCGACAGGGTGTCGAGATCGGCATTGGACAGGTCGAGCGCGGAGCCGTCCGCCGAGGCGGTCTGGTATTCGAACACAGCGCTGTCCACGTCGAGCGGCACTTCGTGGCCGGCAAAGGCCCGCGCCTCGCGCGCTGCATTGCGCAGGTTGAACAGCGAGCGGGAGACCTCGCCGCGCGCATCATAGAGCGGCTTGCCCGCCTCCCCCGCGATCAGCCGGGCGATCTCCTCCCGCCGGCCCTCGATGATCTGGGCGGCGCGGTCGAGAATGTCGGCGCGCACGAAGCGCGGCAGGCGCTTCATGCGCGGGAAGGTTTCGGCGGCGCGGGCGAGCGCTGATTCCACATCGTCCGCGCCGGCCACCGGCATATGGCCCACCACATGGCCGTCATAGGGGGACAGGATGGCCTCGGCGGACGGCTGCGCCCCGCTTTCTTCCGGAAGTGTCATGGCTGTGGTCCTTCATGCATGGGTCGTCGTTCGGCCTCGCGGGGAGGCCGGCGGAAAGCGGTGAGAACGTGAGCCGCGCGCTACATGCCCATATAGGCTTCGCGCACCTGCGGCGCGGCGGCGAGTTCGGCGGAGGTGCCGCTCATGGAGACGCGGCCGCGATCCATCACATAGCCCCGGTCGGAAAGTTCGAGCGCGGTCATGACATCCTGCTCCACCAGCAGGATGGAGATGCCCGCGCGGTTGATCTCCCGCAGGCTGTCGGACAACTGCTCCACCGCCTTGGGGGCAAGGCCGAGGGAGAGTTCGTCGATCATCAGCAGCCTTGGCCGCCCCATGATGCCCCGGCCGATGGCGCACATCTGCTGCTCGCCGCCGGACAGGGTCGCCGCATCCTGCCCGGCCCGTTCCGCAAGGCGCGGGAACATGCGCATCACCTTGTCCAGATCCTCGGCGATGCCGCGATCGGAGGCCGGCCGCAGATAGGCGCCCATCAGCAGGTTGTCGCGCACCGACATGGT
>NCCY01000243.1:4781-8926 GCA_002279855.1 Rhizobiales bacterium 12-68-15 | reverse complement strand
GACAGATCGTGGCGGATCAGCATGGAGCCGGGCAGATTGCGCAAGGCGGCCTGCGCGGTCAGCACCTGGCGGAAGCGCTCGGGCTCCTGCTCATACAGAGGCTTCAGGCGTGAGAGGTCCGCGCTCATGGCCAGCGCATCGCCGCGAATGGCTAGCGCGTGCTCGCGCACATAGGTCTGCGCCACCTGCACGGCGCTCGCGACGATCTCGCGGGTGCGGATAGAGAACCAGCGGTCGAGGCCGCGGTCCAGTGTCAGGCTCGCCACCACCGCCACGAGGATGGCGGGCACCACCGCGACGATGGCGAACAGGCTGACGATGCGCACATGCAGGCGCGCCGCAGCGCGGCCTCGCGCACGGGCACGGGCGATGCGCCACACCTCGCGCCCCACCATGGTCGAGAGCACCGCAATGGCAAAGGCATTGCCTGCCAGCAGCCCGATCACCACCTCGTGCGTCGGCACGATGGGGGTGAGCCCCATGAGGATCAGGAAGGTGAAAAGCGCCGAGACCAGCGCCAGCACCACCATCAGGGGCGCGAACCAGCCAAAGGCGGTCAGGCGGCCCGGCGTGCCGGGGGTTTCACTTTCAGTCCCTTCAAGGGTCGTCACATCCGCGTCCTTCGCCCGGCGGGCCACAGACCGTCGCTCCCGGCGGCAGGGAGGACCCTGCCGAAATCACGCGGGTACCAGACGGTTAGGCGCGCCTCTCCATGCCGCCGCCGTCCTTACGCCCGCGTAAACACGGCGCAGTCGGCAACACTGATGCAGTGGAACGACACTGGTGCAAAAATGTGACAGACGGAATGGCGATCTTTCACCATCGACAGGAAAGCGGGGGACAGGCGCCGGAAAGCCCCCGCCGGCGCGCCGGGGTCGCGCGCCGGAAACCGAGTGAAACGCACCGCGTCAGCGAAGGGCCCGGATCACCGGTTGGTGCGGATCACCTGGATGTCGAGATCACGGATCTTTTTGCGCAGCGTGTTGCGGTTGAGGCCGAGAAGCTCCGCCGCCTTGATCTGGTTGCCCCGCGTGGCGGCCAGCGCCGCCGAGAGCAGCGGATATTCCACGTCGCGCAAGATGCGGTGATAGAGGCCGGGGGGCGGCAGATCCTCGCCGAACTGGCTGAAATAGGCGTTGAGATGCCGCTCGGCGGACGCGGCGAGCGTCGCATCGCCCGGCGCGTCCTCGGACAGCGCGCTCGGCGCCGGCTCGGACAGTTCCGCCTCGATGATGCCGGTGCCGATGATCTCCTGCGGGTAGAGCGCCGCGAGGCGCCGCACGAGATTCTCCAGTTCGCGGACATTGCCCGGCCAGCGATAGCGCTTCAGGCGGTCGAGGGCGGCGGAATCGATCTGCTTGGCCGGTAACCCTTCCCGCTCCGCCTGGAGGAAGAAGTGGCGCACGAGGTCCGGCACATCCTCGGCGCGCTCGCGCAGCGGCGGCAGGCGCAGGGGCACCACGTTGAGGCGGAAGAAAAGGTCTTCGCGGAACAGGCCCTGCTGGATCAGCGTCCGCAGATCCTTGTTGGTGGCGGCGATGATGCGCACGTCGGTCTTGATGGGCGTGCGGCCGCCCACCGTGGTGTATTCGCCCTGCTGGAGCACGCGCAGGAGGCGGGTCTGCGCCTCCATGGGCATGTCGCCGATCTCGTCGAGGAACAGCGTGCCGCCCTCGGCCTGCTCGAAGCGGCCGGGATTGCGGGTGGTGGCGCCGGTGAACGAGCCCTTCTCGTGGCCGAACAGTTCGCTCTCGATCAGGTCGCGGGGGATGGCGGCCATGTTGATGGCGACGAACGGTCCGGAACGGCGCTTGCCGTAATCGTGCAGCGCGCGCGCGACCAGTTCCTTGCCGGTGCCGCTCTCGCCCGCGATCATCACGGTGAGGTCGGTCTGCATCAGGCGCGCCAGCAGGCGGTAGATTTCCTGCATGGCGGGCGAGCGGCCCACCAGCGGGATGTTGTCCTGCTCGTCATTTACCCGGCGCAGGTCCGCCTTCTTCGGCTCGGACAGGGCGCGGCCGACGATGGAGATCAGCTCCTTCAGGTCGAACGGCTTGGGTAGATATTCATATGCCCCGCGCTCTGAGGCGCGGATGGCGGTCATGAACGTGTTCTGCGCGCTCATGACGATGACCGGCAGGTCCGGCCGTGCCTTCTTTATGCGCGGCAGCAGGTCGAAGGCGTTTTCGTCCGGCATCACCACATCGGTGATGACGAGATCGCCATCGCCCTGGCTGACCCACCGCCAGAGGGTGGCCGCATTGCCGCAGGAGCGCACCTCATATCCCGCCCGCGAGAGGGCCTGATTGAGCACGGTGCGAATGGCGGCGTCGTCGTCAGCGACCAGGATGCTTCCCGTCGGCATGAGTCCCTCAGTTGTCTTCGGCAGTGGCGCGCTTGCCGCGATACATGGGCAGGAGCACCCGGAAGGTGGTTCGGCGGGGCTGGCTGTCGCATTCGACGATGCCGCCATGATCCCCGATGATCTTCGCTACCAATGCAAGGCCGAGGCCAGTTCCGGTCGGCTTGGTGGTGACGAAGGGATCGAACAGGTGGGGCAGCAGGTCTTCCGGCACGCCCTTGCCATTGTCCTTGACGCAGAATTCCAGCGGCAGGCTCACCCGGCTCGACGTGCCGGGCACGGTGAGGCGCACGCCGGGACGGAACGCGGTGGTGAGCTGGATCTCGCCATCCAGGTCGCCGTCGATGGCCTCCGCCGCGTTCTTCACGAGGTTGAGGAACACCTGGATGAGTTGGTCGCGGTTGGCGAACACCGGCGGCAGGGAGGGGTCATACTCTTCCACGAACCGCACATGCCGGCCAAAGCCCGAGGCAGCCAGCGTGCGCACATGCTCCAGCACCGCGTGGATATTGACCGGCTCGCGCTCCACCGGGCGCTCGTCGGAGAACACCTCCATGCGGTCCACCAGCTTCACGATGCGGTCCGCCTCGTCGCAGATGAGGCGGGTGAGCGCGCGGTCCTCGTCGCCGGCCGACTGTTCCAGCAACTGGGCCGCGCCGCGAATGCCGGAGAGGGGATTCTTGATCTCGTGCGCCAGCATGGACGCCAGCGCGCTGACCGAGCGCGCGGCGCCGCGATGGGTCAGCTGCCGGTCCATCTTGTCGGCAATGGTGCGCTCCTGAAGCATCACCACCACATGGCCCTGCCGCTCGGTGACCGGCGCCACATGGATATCCACCACCCGCTCGCCGCCATTGCGCGGGGTGCCAAGGTCCACGCGATATTCGTTGACCGCCGCGCCCCGTGCCCGCACCTGTTCGATCAGGCCCAGCAAGGGCGAGCCGAACGGGACGAATTCCGCGAACGGCCGGCGCCGCAGCACCGGCAGGCTGACCTCGAAGAAGGATTCGGCCGCCACGTTCGCGTCCACGATCTGGCCGGTCTCGGACAGGGTGACGACGGGATGGGGCACCGCATCCAGAATGGCGCGGGTAAAGGGCGCCTCCGGCTCCGGCTTGCTCTTTTCCGCCTCGGGCTTGCGCTTCGGATCGGACCTCATGCCGCTGCCCTCCAGGCCAGTGTGTCGAACGTCTCGCGGATGCCGGCCTGGACCGCCTCCGCCGTGTCGCGGGTCAAAAGGCCGGCGCGGGCCTGCTTGAGCCATGCCGCATCGTGGCCGGCCTGTGCGCCCGCCACTTCCAGCGCCCAGCCCACATGCTTGCGCGCCTGCCGCACCCCTGCCTCCCGCCCGTAAAGCGAAAGCCAGCCCTCGTAAAGCTCAAGCAGGATATCGCGTTGCGTGTCCAGCGCCGGCGGGGCCGGCACCCGTCCGGTTTCCAGAAAGCGTGCCACCGCGCCGGGAAACCACGGCCGCCCCTGCGCGCCGCGCCCGATCATGACGCCATCGGCGCCGGACGCCGCGAGCATTGCAGGCGCATGCTCGCAGCGGGTCACGTCGCCATTGGCAACGACGGGAATGGCGACCGCCTCCTTCACCGCGCGGATCGCCCCCCAGTCCGCCGTGCCGGTATAGAACTGGCAGCGGGTGCGGCCATGAATGGTCACCAGCGAGAAGCCCGTCCGCTCCGCAATGCGCGCCAGTTCAGGCGCCACGGGGCTGCCGTCGTCCCAGCCGAGGCGGGTCTTCACGGTGAGCGGCAGGCGCACCGCCGCCCGCACCGCC
>NCCY01000243.1:0-4741 GCA_002279855.1 Rhizobiales bacterium 12-68-15 | reverse complement strand
GCCATGCGGGCGGCCTCTGCCATCCAGTGGGGATCATTGCCCGCAAGCTGAACCGCGTGCAGGGGGGCGCCGGCCCGTTCCGCCCGGAGGGCCATCTCCTGATGGCCGGAAAGCAGCGCCTCGCTGGCCAGCATCTCCGACACCACCAGCCCGGCCCCGTGGCGCACGGCCATGCGGCGCACCGGCGCATCGGTAATGCCGGCCATGGGCGCCAGCAGGACGCGGTTGGGCAGAAGGTGATTCCCCACCTTCAATGCCGCGCGTGATGCAGGAATGTTCTCTTGCACAGAAATTAGGCCACCCCTTCGATGCCTACATAATAGACAATTGCTCTGCCCACGCAAGGGCAGCTTGATTGATCCATAGTCGCAGGCGGTCGCATGGGGACGGGCGTCCGCCCGCCGCTCCCGGCCGGGGCGCGCCGCCTGCCTCCCGCCCGATCACGCGGCGCATATTTTCCTTGCGGGCGCGCGCCCCGCAGGCTTTGAACGGGCGGGCACTGGACCGGAAGGCGGGAACTCGGCGATGCTGTGCGCGGCGATTGTGGTGGCGGCAGGGCGCGGCAGCCGCGCGGGCGAGGGACTGCCCAAGCAGTATCGCGCGGTGGATGGCGAACCCGTTCTCCGGCGCACGCTTCGCCGGTTGTGCGCGCATCCCGACATCGCGGAGATTCAGGTGGTGATCCACCCCGACGATGCCACGCTGTATGCGCAGGCAAGCGCCGGTCTGCCCCGGCTCCGCCCTGCGGTGCCGGGCGGTGCGGACCGTCAGGCCTCGGTGCTCTGCGGGCTGGAAGCGCTGGCGGAGACGCCGCCGGACCTCGTTCTCATCCACGATGCCGCCCGCCCCTTCCTCTCCCCTGCCCTCATCTCCCGCGCCATCGCGGCAGCCCGTGACCATGGCGCGGCGGTCCCCGGCCTGCCGGTGACCGACACCATCAAGATCGTGGACGAACATGGCCACGTAATTTCAACCCCTGACCGCGCCGCGCTGCGGGCGGTGCAGACCCCGCAAGCCTTCCGCTATGACATGCTGCGCGCCGCCCATGCCGCGGCCGCTCAGGGTGCCCAGGCCGGCCTGACGGACGACGCCGCCGTGATGGAATGGGCCGGACACCGGGTGATGGTGTTCGCGGGCGAAACGGAGAATGTGAAATTGACCCACCCCACCGACTTTGCCGCCGGCCCCGCACGCGCGCCGCTGACCGACGTGCGCACCGGCACAGGCTTCGACGTTCACGCCTTCGGGCCGGGGGACCATGTGATGCTGGGCGGCATTCCGGTTCCCTTCACCCAGGGGCTGGACGGCCATTCCGACGCGGATGTGGGCCTGCACGCGCTGACCGATGCGGTGCTCGGCGCGCTGTGCGATGGCGATATCGGCGCCCATTTCCCACCCTCCGACCCGCAATGGAAGGGCGCCACCTCCGACCGCTTCCTGGCATTCGCGGCGGAGCGGGTGCGGGCACGCGGCGGGGTGATCGCACATCTCGATCTGACGCTGATCTGCGAGGCGCCCAAGGTCGGCCCCCATCGCGATGCCATGCGCGCGCGCATCGCCGAAATCGTCGGACTTGCGGTCGACCGGGTGAGCGTGAAGGCGACCACCACAGAACGTCTCGGCTTTGCCGGCCGCCGCGAGGGGATTGCCGCCATGGCGTCCGCCACCATCCGTCTGCCGGACAGCGAGGACTGACATGATCGATCCCGACATTTACGCACAGGCGGAAGCGGTGCTCGCCGCCTGCCGGGCGCGCGGCCTCACCATCGCCACCGCCGAATCCTGCACAGGCGGGCTGGTGGCGGGTGCGCTCACCGCCGTTCCCGGCTCGTCCGACGTGGTGGACCGGGGGTTCGTCACCTATTCCAACGCCGCCAAGATGGCGATGCTCGGCGTGCCCGCCGGCATGCTGGACCAGTATGGCGCCGTGAGCGCCCAGACTGCGGAAGCCATGGCGCGCGGTGCGTTGAAGGCGGCGGGAACGTCGCTCGCCGTCTCCATCACCGGGGTCGCGGGGCCGGGCGGCGGATCGGACGCCAAGCCCGTCGGGCTTGTGCATTTCGGTTGCGCGCGGGCAGACGGAACCGTTCTGCTGCGGGAGGAGAGGTTCGGTTCTCTGTCTCGCGATGATATCCGCATGCGGTCCGTTTCAGTGGCTCTTGGTCTGCTGGCCGAACTGGCGGGTTGATCCGGCGGCGGGAGACGGACGGATGTGCGCCGCCCTGCGCCCACGGTACAATCCGTGGCCCGACGGGTCGGCGGTCGCGGTTTGCGCAAGCGGCGGGCTTACGGACCGGCGTCGATAATCTGCCTAGTTGAGAATCACGCTGAGTGTTCCGTCGCTTTCAAGGATGACAGCTTGAACGTCGGCGAGGTCGTTGCCGCCTGCAGCCCGAACGGCGCTCCGCGCCTCGTCAGGGGTGACGCGCTGCCGCCTCATCGCCTCGACGCAGAGCTCTCCGTTCCGAAGGAGCAGAGTGGGTTCTGCTCGAACGGCTTTGGCAAACCAATCTGACCGGACGGACCAGAACGTCACTGCGAACTGGAGGAAAATGAGCACCGCCAGCGCGGTCGCTCCTTCGGCGAGAGCTACAGATTCCTGGAGGATGATTGCCGAAAGCGTCGATCCAAGTGCGACAGTGACCACGAGGTCAAAAGCGTTGAGTTTCGAGAGCGTCCGCTTGCCGGAGATGCGTAGGAAAACAACGAGGGTCGCGTAGGCCATCGATCCTACAAGAATCGTGCGGACAATGCCTGACCAGTTCTGAAAGAGCATATTCTGCCAATCCATCTGCCCCTCCTGTGTTCAGCGGCCGATGCCTGGCTGACATGAACTGCTGGGCGAGGACCGTTCAGGCAAATGAAGCCCAGCCTTCGCAAGGCGCGATATGGCGGCCATTGCCGCGCAATGAATATTCATCGTTTGGAGCGCGCGCCCTGTGCTGAGATGACCAAACGCGCGACAGCGCAAAAAGTTCGCTGGGGCGTCCGTCATTGGCAGCCGAACCGATGGCTGGCGAAGAACTGCTTTGGATCCGCGTGGGCCATGGATGCAAAGGCCGGACGCCAAATCCGATTGGCGCGTCACAGGCACCGCAATCTCGAAAGGACCGTCACAGAAAAGCACCCAGCCAGGAACGGGGTGCAGGCATTTCTGCCGCGCACCCGTTCCCTGCGACGCGTCGCATTGACCTCGGGAAAGGTCAGTCCGGAATGCGAAAATCGGAGTACATCCGTCCGTCTTTTCGCCTGATGTCCGAACACCGGCTGGGTTGACCAAGAGATAGGCAAGGCGGAACCGATTTCAAGAGGCGGCCAGCCTCTTTCAGTTCCGCCCGCCATGTTCACTTGATGGTTTCGCTGGCCTTCTTCACGAAGCGGCCGTCGAACGTCTTGTTGAGGTCGATCTTGGCGGCCTTCAGTTCAGGATCGAATTCCACCAGCATGTTGAGGGCGTTCTTCATGCCGGATTCCGGAATGACGCCGTCCAGCGAATAGGTGGGCTTGGAGGCGGTGACAGCCGCGATATAGAGCGACTTGTCGCCGAGCAGATATTCCTCCGGCACCACCTTCGCCACGTCTTCCGGCGTCGCGGTCTTCAGCCACTTCAGCGCCTTGTAGAAAGCGTTGGTCAGCTTCTGCGTGGTGACGGGGTTCTCCTTCACGAAATCCGTCTTCATGTAGAGGACGGCTGCAGGATTTGTGCCGCCGAAGATCTTGTCGTTGCCCTCTTCAGTCCGGCTGTCCGCCAGCACCACCACGTCGCCATCGCTCTGGAGCTTGGTGATGACGGGATCGAGGTTGGACATGGCGTCGATCTCGCCGCGCTTCATCTGCGCCACGGCCGACGCGCCGCCGCCGACCCCGACGAACGCAACGTCATCGGGCTTCAGCCCGTTTTTGGCGAGCAGGAAGTTGACGAAGAAGTTGGTGGAGGACCCCGGCGCGGTCACGCCGATCTTGGCGCCCTTGAGATCCTTGATGGCCTTGTATTGCTCGGCCTTGTCCTTGCGCACCACCAGAACGATGCCGGGATAGCGCCCGAGTTCGATGGTGGAAACGATGTCCTGCCCCTTGGCCTGCATGCGGATGGTGTGCTCATAGGCCCCGGTCACCACATCCACCGAGCCGCCGATCAGCGCCTGCAGCGATTTCGCGCCACCGCCGAAATCGTTGATGGAAACGTCGAGGCCCTCTTCCTTGAAGTAGCCGTTCCGCTCCGCAATGGTCAGCGGCAGATAATAAAGCAGCGGCTTGCCGCCGACGCCGAGCGTCAGCTTGGGCTTCTCCGCCTGCTGGGCGGCCGCCGGCAATGCCGAGAAGGCCGTGACCATCGCGAGCAGCGCGGCCTTTGCGAAAAGCTTCATTCCTTCCTCCCGTTCTTATTGATGATGGCTCAGGTCTGACCCGAAGCGGGCGCCGGCCGCCAGACCATGAGCCGGTTTTCGATGGCCGTCACCACGGTATCGATGATGATGACGAACACCGCCAGCACCAGCATGCCGGAGAACACCCCGGTCACGTCGAACACGCCTTCCGCCTGGTGGATGCGATAGCCAAGGCCGGCAGCGGAGCCGAGATATTCGCCCACCACCGCTCCCACCAGCGCGAACCCGACCGCCGTGTGCAGCGAGGAGAACATCCAGGAGAGGGCGGACGGCCAGAAGACATGGCGCATCAGCTGGCGGTCGTTCATGCCCAGCATCCGGGCATTGGCGAGCACGGTGGGGCTCACCTCCTT
>NCCY01000242.1 GCA_002279855.1 Rhizobiales bacterium 12-68-15 | reverse complement strand
GCGGCAGCCGGCGCGGGGGATTGGGTTACGGTCACGCGGACCTCCCGCCATAGAGGCCGTTGGGACGCAGGCTCAGCACCAGCGCCATGAGCAGATAGACCAGCATGGAGGACAGGGCGGGCCCGGCCGTCGCCGCCGCCGACTTGCCGATCAGGAGCTTCAGCAGATCGGGGGCCATGCTGCGGCCGAGTGTGTCCACCAGCCCCACCAGCAGCGCCGCAACGAAGGCGCCCTTGATGGAGCCGATGCCCCCGATGACGATCACCACGAACGCGATGATGAGGATCTTGTCGCCCATGGTGGGCTCAACCGACACCAGCGGGCCGGCCATGGCGCCTGCGAGCCCTGCCAGCATGGCGCCGAAGGCGAAGACGATGAGGAACAGCCGGTCGATATTGACCCCCAGCGCCGAGACCGTCCGGGGATGGGTGGAGCCGGCACGCACCAGCATGCCGATCCGGGTGCGGTTGACGAGATACCAGAGCAGCACCGCGACCCCGACGCCCACCCCGAGGATGACGAGGCGCCAGACGGGATAATTGAGGCCCGGAAACAGGGTGATCGAGCCGGACAGGGCGGCCGGCGTCGGGAAGGCGATGGGCGCATCGCCGAACACCATGCGCACCAGTTCGGTGACGATCAGGATGACGCCGAAGGTGCCGAGCACCTGCTCCAGATGGTCCCGGCGGGTGAGATGGCGGAACACCAGGATTTCCAGCACGAAGCCGAGCGCCAGCGCGCCGAGCAGACCGAGCGCGAGCCCCGCCGCGAACGAGCCGGTGGCCTTGACCGAGGCGGCCACCAGAAACGCGCCCAGCATGTACTGGACGCCATGGGCGAGATTGATGAAGTCCATGACGCCGAACACCAGCGTCAGGCCGGCGGCGACCAGGAACAGGATCACGCCGAGCTGCAGTCCGTTGAGAATCTGGGAGACGAACAGAGCCGTGGTCATGGTCTCCTCCGGATGACGCGGGTTCGGATCGGGCGGAACGGGGATCGGGGGCGAAGGCCCGGTCCGCGGCATCGGTCATGGCCGGGACGCGCCCGGCCATCACGCTTACGGATGGTGTGGCCGGGGCCGCAGGCTCACTTCAGCGGGCAGTCGCCGGCGTAGGAATCCTTGGCCTTGGTGAACACCTTCTCCTGTGCCGCCGTCTCGAACTTCCCGTCGGCGCGCTTGACCGCCTTCACCACATAGAAGTCCTGGATGGGGAAGCCGTTGGTGTTGAAGGCGAAGCTGCCGCGCACCGAGGTGAAGGGGGCGGAGGCGAGCGCCTTGCGGAAGGCCGGCTTGTCGGAGACCTTGCCGCCGGTCGCCTTCAGGGCGCCGTCGATCAGCTTGGCGGCGTCATAGCCCTGCGCGGCATAGAGCGAGGGCACCACGCCATATTCCTTCTCGAACGCGGCGACGAACGCCTTGTTCTCGGGCGTGTCGATGTTCGGCGCCCATTCCGCGCCGGAGAGCAGGCCAAGGGCCGCATCCTGGGTGGCGGGCAGGGTGGTCTCATCAACCGTGAAGGCGGAGAGGAACGGGATGCTGCTTTCGAGCCCCGCCTGCTTGAACTGCTTCACGAGGTTCACGCCCATGCCGCCCGGCATGAAGGTGAACAGCGCGTCGGGCTTGGCGGCGGCGATCTTGGCGAGTTCGGCGGAGAAATCGAGCTGGCCGAGGGGCGTGAAGATCTCCTCCACCACCTCGCCCTTGAAGTAGCGCTTGAAGCCGGCCATGGCATCCTTGCCGGCCTGGTAATTGGGCGTCATCAGGATGACGCGCTTGTAGCCCTTGTCCTGCGCATACTTGCCCATCACCTCGTGGTTCTGGTCGTTCTGGTAGGAGGCCGAGAAGAAGTAGGGCGAGCAGCCCTTGCCGGCGAGGGGGGAGGGGCCGGCATTGCCGGACACGAGGAAGGTCTCGTTCTCCAGGACCGGCTTCTGGATCGCCATCATCACGTTGGAGAACACGATTCCGGCGACCACATCGACCTTCTCGCGGTCGATCAGGCCCTTGACCTTCTGCACCGCCACGTCCGGCTTCAGCTCGTCATCGATGACCAGCACTTCGGTGGGCTGGCCGCCGAGCTTGCCGCCCAGTTCCTTCACCGCCAGCAGGAAGCCGTCGCGCATGTGCACGCCGAGGGCGGCGGACGGGCCGGAAAGGGTGGAGACGAGGCCGACCTTGACCGGATCGGCGGCGGCAAGCGCCGGCGCGAGCACGACCGAGGCGATCAGCGCGGCGGGCAGGCGAAAATTCAGCAGCGACGGCATCTGGTTCCCCTTCCGGCATGTGGGGCGTTCGCCGCCCCTTATGGCCCGGCCCGGCGGCCGGGCCGATCTGCTGGGGTCTTCCCTAAGGCGAAACCCGCAGTCCAGTCAGTTCAGACATAAATTATTTATATGTCAAGCATCATCGGGCGGCATGAAATGCCCAAGCCTTGGGCAGGCGGTTTGTGGTGAGGACACGGCCGGGGGAGGCGGAGGAGAACCGCCTGAACATCAGTCTTTCCGAGATGTTCAGGCCAACCGGCGCCGGGGTGTCGGGAGCCCGTCCGGCTCCCGCAGGGCGGCGCTTGACAGGTCTGTTCGGAGCCGATTACTTTAATCTTAAATTATTTGAGCGCGGCCTGTCGCGTCCGGATGAAGGAGACGTCTCCATGCGCATCGTCTGCATCGGTGGTGGCCCGGCGGGGCTCTATTTCGGCCTCCTCATGAAGAAGCTTCATCCGGAGCATGCGATCACCATCGTCGAGCGCAACAAGCCCTATGACACGTTCGGCTGGGGCGTGGTCTTCTCGGACGCCACCATGGCCGCCATGCGGGTGTGGGATCCGGAGACGGCGGCCGAGATCGAGGATGCGTTCAACCACTGGGACGACATCGAGGTCTGGTTCAAGGGCACCCGCCAGCGCACCACCGGCCACGGCTTTGTCGGCATCGGCCGCAAGATGCTGCTCAACATTCTCCAGCGCCGGTGCGAGGCGCTCGGGGTGGAGCTTGTGTTCGAGCGCGACGTGGAGAGCGACCTGGATTTCCCGGACGCCGATCTCATCATCGCCTCCGACGGCTTCAACTCCCGCATCCGCAACCGCTATGCCGAGGCGTTCCAGCCCGACCTCGTGGTGCGGCCGAACCGCTATATCTGGCTCGGCACCAAAAAGCTCTACGACGCCTTCACCTTCGACTTCCGCAAGACGGAGCACGGCTGGTTCCAGGCGCACATCTACAAGTTCGACGCCAACACCTCCACCTTCATCGTCGAGACCACCGAGGAGGCCTATGAGGCCCACGGCCTCGGCGAGCTCGATCAGGAGGGCTCAATCGCCTTCTGCGAGAAGCTGTTCGCGGAGGTTCTGGACGGCGCGGAGCTGATGACCAATGCCCGCCACCTGCGCGGCTCGGCCTGGCTCAATTTCAACCGCCTGATCTGCGGTGCCTGGAGCCATTTCAACGGGCGCTCCCATGTGGTGCTGATGGGCGATGCCGCCCACACCGCGCATTTCGCCATCGGCTCCGGCACCAAGCTGGCCATTGACGATGCCATCGAGCTGGCCCGCCAGTTCCAGGATCTCGGCCACGGGGTCGATACCATTCCGGCCGTGCTGGCGCGCTATGAGGAGATCCGCCGCGTGGACGTGGCGCGAATCCAGAATGCCGCCCGCAACGCCATGGAATGGTTCGAGGTGGTGGGCCGCCGCTATGCGGACAGCCTGGAGCCCGAGCAGTTCATGTATTCCATGCTGACCCGCTCCCAGCGGATCAGCCACGAAAACCTGCGCCTGCGCGACAAGGCGTGGCTGGAAGGCTACGAGCGCTGGTTCGCGCAGAAATCCGGGCTGTCGGTGGACACCAATGCCCGCGTCCTGCCGCCCATGTTCACGCCCTACCGCCTGCGCGACGTGACCTTGCCGAACCGCATCGTCGTCTCGCCCATGGCCATGTATTCGGCCAAGGACGGTGTGCTGGACGACTTCCATCTGGTGCATCTCGGCGCCCGCGCCATGGGCGGGGCGGGGCTGGTGTTCGCGGAGATGACCTGCGTGTCGCCCGATGCCCGCATCACCCCCGGCTGCCTCGGCCTGTGGGAAGACGGGCAGATCGCCGGCTGGAAGCGGTTCGCGGATTTCGTCCATGCCAACACCACGGCGAAGGTCGCCTGCCAGATCGGCCATGCCGGGCGGAAAGGCTCGACCAGGCTTGGCTGGGAGGGGATGGACCAGCCCCTCGCGGAGGGCAACTGGCCGCTGATCTCCGCCTCGGCCCTGCCGTATCTGCCCAACAGTGACGTGCCGAAGGCCATGGACCGCGCCGACATGGACCGGGTGCTGGACTTCGTCGCCGCCACCCGCCGCGCCGATGCGGCGGGCGTGGACTGGCTGGAACTGCATGCTGCCCATGGCTACCTGCTGTCCAGCTTCCTGTCCCCGCTCACCAACCGGCGCACGGACGAATATGGCGGCAGCCACGAGAACCGCGCCCGCTTCCCGCTGGAAGTCTTCCGCGCCATCCGTGCCGTGTGGCCGGAAGGCAAGCCCATCTCCGTGCGCCTGTCCTGCCATGACTGGACCGAGGGCGGGAACACGCCGGAAGACGCCGCTCTCTTCGCCGCCATGTTCAAGGCAGAGGGTGCCGACCTGATCGACTGTTCGTCGGGCCAGGTGTCGAAGGAAGAGAAGCCGGTCTATGGCCGGCTGTTCCAGACGCCCTTCTCCGACAAGATCCGCAACGAGGTGCACATTCCCACCATTGCG
>NCCY01000241.1 GCA_002279855.1 Rhizobiales bacterium 12-68-15 | reverse complement strand
CGCGGCCCCATCGCCAATGGTGACCGTGCCCGTGCCCGCCGCCATCGAGCTGCCGAGAACCAGCATGCCGCCGGTGACGCTGGCGCCGCCGCTATAGGTGTTGGCGCCGGTGAGGATCAGGGTCCCCTCCCCGGTCTTCACCAGCCCGCCGGTGCCGGAAATGTCGTTGGAGAAGGTGGAGACATAGCCTTTCGTGTCCAGCGTCACCACGCTGGTGAACATGCCGTAGCCGCGCACGGCCTTCCCCGCATTGACCATGCCCCAGCCATAGATCTCGTCCACGCCGGGCGCGCCGAGATCGGTGGCGGTGGTGAGAAGCGTCTGCTGGAGATCGCGCGCGGTGAACCAGGGGAACGCCTCCTTCACCAGCGCGGCAACGCCGCTGACCGTGGGGGCGGCCATGGAGGTTCCACCCTCGATCTTGTAGCCGGTGGGGTGCGCGGCATCGACCCGCCAGGTGGAATAGATGTCGTCGCCGGGCGCGGCGAGGCACCACTCCTTGGCAATCCCGCACCGATCGCTGAAGGACGCGATGACATTGCGCGAATCCACCGCGACCACGGCGAGCCAGTTGTCCTTCACTTCCGGCACGACCGCCGGGAGGGCGGCGAGAATATCGGGGCTCGTCTTGGAATCGTTGCCGGCCGCCACCACCATGAGCACCTGCGCGTTGGCGAGATCGATGCTGCGCTGGATGGTGAGCGGGTAATATTGCTGGAGACCCGCACGGGTGATCTGCTCCGCATCACACCCCGTTCCCGCCCCCGGGCCGAAGCACTTGATGGCATAGCTGGCGTTGATGATGGAAACGCCCTGCGCGATCAGGAAAGGCCAGCCCTCGCTTGTCCCCGCATCCGTGCCAAGAACATTCACATGCACGGGCACGATCAGCGAATTGAAGGCGACGCCGTGCATCTCCTCTCCGTTGCGCGCGGCGGCGATGATGCCTGCAACATGCGTTCCGTGGCCTTGCTGATCCCTGTTCATGCCGGGCAGCAGGGGGCCACCTTCCGGCGGCGGCACATCGGGAATCTCGCCCAGATCGAAATTGTCGCCGTCATCCGGGGGCAGGAAGACGGGCAGAGGCGTGGCCCGATAGGAAAAATCGAAGCCTGGCAGGACCCGGCCCGCAAACTCCGGATGCGTGGTCCACAGGCCGCTATCGGCGACACCGACCTTCACACCGGCGCCGGTAAAGCCGAGGGCATAGGCGGCGGCGGCATTGATCTGGGCGAGGCCTCCGGAGCGGAAATATTCCGGCGTCTCCCACGCAGAAACGGACTGGGCGCGTGAGGGCAAACCCACACCTGAAAGGCTCAGAAGGCCGAGCCCGACGGCCAGAACGCCCCGAAACGACACAGAAACCATGACAATACAGCCGGCCGTCTCATGGACAGTCCGGGCGCCCCCTGAAGATCAGTCACCCGTTTGAAATATCGCAAGACTTTTCTGGAAACGGAACCGCAATAAAATTTCGCAATCTTTCACGAAGCCCACTTCCAGGGCCGTCCGCGCGGGGCCTCCGACGACAGCGCCGCCACCAGCGCCTCAAGGCTTGCAAGGTCATGGACCGGGCGGAACTCGTCTACATGCGGCAGCAGCGCCCGGATGCCCCGCGCCTTCGGCTCGAAGCGGGAGAAGCGCAGCAGGGGGTTGAGCCAGACCAGCCGACGGCAGGAACGGTGGAGGCGGTCGATCTCCAGTTCCAGCGTCTCGTCCGCATCCCGCTCCAGGCCATCGGTGACCAGCAGCACCACCGGGCTCTGGCCAAGCACGCGGCGCGACCAGTCCTTGTTGAAGGCCCGCAGCGAGGCCGCAATCCGCGTGCCGCCGGACCAGTCGGGAACGGCACCGGCGACCGCAGAAAGTGCCGCATCCGGATCGCGCCGGCGCAGGGCGCGTGTCACGTTTGTCAGGCGCGTGCCGAACAGGAAGGTGTGCACCCGCCGCTGCTCCGCCAGGGCGTGCAGGAAATGCAGGATGGCGCGGGAATAGTCCGCCATGGAGCCGGAAATGTCCACCAGCGCTACCACCGGCGGCGGCCGGTGGCGGGGGGTGCGAAACTGCGGCAGCAGCAACTGCCCCCCGGACGACAGGCCGGCCCGCACCGTCGCCCGCATGTCGAATCGCGCGCCCGCCGGTGCAGGGCGGAAGCGGCGGGTGGGCGCCGCATCGTCCGGCAGGACGAGCCGCGCGATGCGCCGGCGCGCCTCCGCTATCTCGGCGGCACTCATCTGGGCGAAGTCGCGGGTGCGCAGCACATCGTCGTCGGAGGCTGTGAGACGGGCGTCGAATGCAATCTCCGGCGCCTCCACCTCCCGCCGCTGGCCGATGCCGCCGAACAGCGCCTCCTCCACCCGCCGCAGCGGCGCCGGGGCTGCGGAGCCGGGGCGCGGTGGCGCGGGCGGCGAGAGCATGGCGATCAGCCGCTCGGTCGCGCCCCTGCGGCGCCAGAAGATGCGGAAGGCCTGGTCGAAGACCTCGTGATCCTCATGCCGGCGGACGAAAACCGCGTGCAGGGTCCAGTAGACGTCCTCCTTCGGGCCGATGCCCGCCACCTCAAGCGCCTGGACCGCATCCAGCACATCCCCCGGCCCCACCGCCATTCCGGCAGCCCGCAGGGCGCGGCCGAAATAGGCGACGTTTTCCGCAAGGCGACCCTCCCTCATCCGACGCCCGCCTCCGTCATGCACAGCTTCCCGACACTGCCCCCATCCTTGTCTTCCGAAATCGAAAATGCCATCGCGAATACAGTGAGAATGTGCTCATCTGAGCAGAGAAGAACAGGAATGCAGCGAACTACGTTCGCGTCGCGAGGGAGAACAAGCGTGGCGAAAGCGGGGGATACGGCGCAGGAGCCGGCGGTTGATGTCCTTTATCAGGACGGGCATCCGCTGGACGAGATCCACTATATCCAGGCCAAGATCATCCTCCAGGGAATGCGCTTCACCTCGGTCCAGAGCTTTTTCGACTTCTCGAAGCTGGTCGCCAAGGCGGCAAAGCGTACAGGCGTCGAATTCGATCCGCATACCGCGAAGGGAATGCGCCCGCAGATCCGCGAAGTCCTGTTTATGGATACGCAGGATTTCTCGCTGTATAACAATTACTTCATATTGCGCCGACGGATTACCTATGAAGACGGCTTCCCGGTCGGTGATCCGGAAATCGTGTTCAAGTTCCGGCATACGGACTTCGAAACCGCTGCAAAGCTTGATGTTCGACCGCAGATTCCCGGCTCCTACAGGATCAAATTCAAGGAAGAGACGCTCCCACTCAAGGAACGCCTCGGGGGCGTAAGGTCGCTCTTCTCGCACAATGTCGAATTCCCCTATCGCCCGCGCGGCTATGTGGACCCGACAGCGGCGTCTACACTGATCCGTGTCTTTCCGTGCCTCGCGCCTGTACTTGGAAGCACGCGGAAGCATGTACAATTGGTCAATCGTACCGCCGTGGAAGAAGTGCTCCAGCAACTGGGCACCCTCGACTTCGGAAAGGGCATGATCGCCCCGTGCAACGTCTCCGTCTGGCGCACCCGCGGCGAGCATCATCAACTTGTGGGAGAGTTCGCTTATCAGTGCCACTTCATGCACAAGAGCGATCTGAGCGCCAAGGCGGTGCAGAAAAGTGAAGCCTTCTTCCTCGCTCTTCAGGAAGAAGCAAGGGACTGGGTCTCGCTCGCGACCACGAAGACTGGCGCCGTCTACCGCCTGAAGGGCAATCCCCCGCAAAGCCATGAGTGAGCCAAGCCTCTCCCCTGCTGCCCCGCGCCCCCCCGCCCCTGACGTGCCGGAGGGAACGATCCATGTGACTTTGCTGGAGATTTTTGTCGGCTTTCTCGTCATCGGCGCTACCAGCTTCGGCGGTGGCGTGGTGGCCTACCTGCGCTCGGGGCTGGTGGGGCGCCGCAAATGGATCGAGGACGAAACCTTCGTCGAGCTCCTGTCCATCTGCCAGACCCTGCCCGGCCTCAACGCCTCCAACATGGCGATCCTCGTGGGTGACCGCCTGCGGGGCACGGCCGGCGCGGCCGTGGCCCTGCTCGCCATCTGCCTGCCAGGCGGGCTGATGATGGTGGCCGCCGCCATGGCCTATGCCGCTTCGAAGGGGTCGGACGTGGGGGTCGGCGCCATCCTGCACGGCGTCTCGGCCGGCGCGGTGGGCATGGTGCTCGCGGTCACCGTGCAGCTCGGCCGCAAGACGCTGACCCATGCGGCGGATTTCGTGTTCGTCGCACTGACGGTCATCGGCGTGAACTTCCTGCACCAGTCGGTGCTGCTGGTGCTGGCCGTTGTGGGCGCGCTGGCGATTTTCTGGTACCGGCCGGGCCGCACGCCCCATGGCAGTCACAAGCATGGCGCGCAGGAGCGCGGGGAGCACGGCCTATGAAGGAGCTTCCCGGCCTCATCGCGGTCTTCGCCTATCTCTCGCTGCTCACGGTGGGCGGGGGCATGGCGGCATTCCCCGAAATGAAGACGCTGGTGGTGGATGAACACCACTGGATGACCTTTCCCCAGCTCATCCACCTCTACAGCATCGGCCAGATGGCGCCGGGGCCGAACATGATGATGATCGCCGGCATCGGCCAATGGGTGGCCGGGCCGATGGGCGCGCTGGTGGTGGTGCTCGCCTTCTTCCTGCCCACCGGCATACTGGCGCTCTATGTGGGGCGGCTGTGGAAGCGGCTGGACCATTGGCCGTGGCGCGATTCCATCCAGCGCGGTCTCGCCCCCGTCTCCATCGGGCTACTGCTCGC
>NCCY01000240.1:2852-8751 GCA_002279855.1 Rhizobiales bacterium 12-68-15 | reverse complement strand
GTGTTCATGGAATTCCTGCCGCGCATCAAGCAGAGCTGCGATGCGGTGATCAACATCACCACCGGCGGCGGGCTCAACATGACGGTGGAGGACCGCCTCGCCGCGCCGCTGAAGGCGGCGCCGGAAATGTGCTCGCTGAACATGGGCTCCATGAACTTCGCCCTGCATCCGCTGGCGAAGCGCTATTCCGGCTGGAAGCACGAGTGGGAGGAGCCCTACCTCACCGGCACCAAGGACTTCATCTTCCGCAACACGTTCGGGGACATCGAGCGGATCTACAAGATGCTCGGCGAGGAGCACGGCACCAAGTTCGAGCATGAATGCTACGATGTGGGCCATCTCTACAACCTCGCCCACTGCCTCGATCAGGGCTGGTTCAAGCCGCCGGTCTTCCTTCAGTTCATCTTCGGCATCCTCGGCGGCATCGGCCCCGATATGGACAACCTGATGTTCATGAAGCGCACCGCCGACAAGCTGTTCGGCAAGGATTATTACTGGTCCGTGCTGGCCGCCGGCCGCCACCAGATGCCGTTCGCGACCCAGGCCGCCATGATGGGCGGAAACGTCCGCGTGGGGCTGGAGGACAGCCTGTTCATCGGTCGCGGCAAGCTCGCCACCAGCAATGCGGAACAGGTGGCGAAGATCCGCCGCATCCTGGAGGAACTCGGCCACGAGATCGCCACCCCCGCCGAGGCGCGCGCCATGCTGCACCTCAAGGGTGCCGACCGGGTCTCCTTCTGACCATGTCCAATCCGCTCGACGGCTTTGTGGTCGATCCCGCCGCCATCACCTATGTGGGGACGGGATTGCAGCGGCCGGAATGCATCCTCGCCGAACGCGACGGCGCGCTCTGGAGTGCGGACGCGCGCGGCGGCGTGGTGCATATCCGCCCCGACGGCACCCAGACGCTGGTGGCCCAGCAGGAAGCCACCGGCTTCGCCAGCGCCACCGACGAGGAGACCCGCTTCGTCTCCGGCACGCTGCCGAACGGCCTCGCCTTCGCGGAGAATGGCGACATCCTGATCTCCAATTTCGGCACCGACCGGCTGGAGGTCATGACGCGCGCGGGCCAGTCCCGCGTGCTGGCAGACAGCATCGACGGCGCGCCCATCGGCAAGGTGAATTTCGTGCTCCGCGACCGGGCGCATCTGGCTCACCATCTCCACCCGCATCCGCAACTGGATGCAGGCCATGAGCCCGAAGGTGTGCGACGGCTATATCGCGCTCTATGACGGCGGCCGTCTGCGCATCGTGGCGGACGGCTTCCGCTTCACCAACGAGATCCGCCTCGATGCCACCGAGGACTGGCTCTATGTGGCGGAGACCTGCGGGCGCCGGATCACCCGCCTCAGGGTACAGCCCAATGGCGACCTCACCGACCGCGAGGTGTTCGGCCCGGCCGATCATGGCGCCTTCATCGACGGCATCGCCTTCGACGCCCACGGCAATCTGTGGGGCACCCATGTGATGACCGACCGCATCTTCGCCCTCACCCCGCAGGGCGACCTGCGCATCCTGCTGGATGACGACAAGGGCAGCGCCGCCGGCAAGGCGCTGATGGCGGCGTTCGAGGCGGACGCGGCGACGCCCGAGATGATGCTCGCCTGCGGCGGCGCCATCGCGCCGTGGTTCGCCTCCCTCACCTTCGGCGGCGCGGACCTGCGCACCGTTCATGTGGGGAGCCTCCGGGGCACACGCATACCCAGATTCCGCGCGCCGGTGGCGGGCCTCGCCATGGCGCACTGGTGACGACGCAACACGTCAAACGGGAGGACACAATGACATCGGGTATCAGCCGCCGCGCGCTCGCGCTGGCCTTCGGCCTCGGACTGGCGGCATCGCCCGCTTTGGCCGACATGTCCAACGGGACGGTGAAGGTGGGCGTGCTCACCGACATGTCCGGCGTCTATTCGGACATCACCGGCAAGGGCTCGCTCATCGCCGCCCAGATGGCCATCGACGACTGCCTGAAGGCCGAATGCGCGGGCATGAAGATCGAGATGATCTCGTCCGACCATCAGAACAAGGCCGACATCGCATCCGCCACCGCCCGCAAGTGGATCGACCAGGAGGGCGTGGACGTTCTGGCCGACATGTCCAACGCCTCCATCCAGCTCGCCATCGCGCCGCTGGTGAAGGAAAAGAACCGCGTCGCCCTGTTTCCCGGCGGCACCGCGCGCCTGACGGGTGATGCCTGCCAGCCCGGCCATGTGGTGCAGTGGATGTGGGACACCTATGTGCAGGTGGCCGGCATCGCCAACCGCCTCACCAAGCCCGGCACGTCCTGGTATCTGGTGACGGCGGACTACGCCCTCGGCCACCAGCTTGAGGCCGACACGAAGGCGGTTGTCGCGAAGAAGGACGGCAAGTTCCTCGGCTCCGTGCGCCATCCCTTCCCGGCGGTGGACCTGTCCTCGCCGCTGCTGGCGGCGCAGGGGTCGGGCGCCGACATCATCGCCCTCGCCAATGCCGGCAACGACACCGTGTCCGGCATCAAGACCGCCCGCGAATTCGGCATCACCGGCAGCAAGCAGAAGCTGGTGGCCTTCTTCCTCACGGCGCTGGACGTGAAGAGCGTGGGCCTTTCCGCCGCGCAGGGCACCCTGCTGTCGGAAGGCTTCTACTGGGACATCGACGACGGCACCCGCGCCTTCACGGAGCGGTTCAAGGCGCAGGCGGGCAAGATCCCCTCCGCCATCCATGCCGGCGTCTATTCCTCCGTGCTGCACTATCTGAAGTCCGCCGCCGCCGCCAAGAGCGACGACGCGCAGACCGTTGTCGCCAAGATGGCCGAACTGCCCATCAAGGACGACGTGGTCCGTAATGCCAAACTGCGCCCGGACGGCCGCATGGTGCACGACTTCTACGTGTTCCAGGTGAAGGCCCCCGGCGCCTCCAAGGGCGAGTGGGACCTGTATGACCTCGTGGCCACGCTACCCGGCGACGAGGCCTTCCGCCCGCTCTCCGAAAGCACCTGCCCGCCGGTCGTCGCCGCCCGCAAGGACGCCAAGTGAGGCTGACCGTGTGAAGGCGCCTCTCTGAGAGGCGCGCCGCAAAAAGCCCTCTCCCGCCTGCGGGAGAGGGCTCTGTCGTTCCAGGTGCGGGCCTCTCGCTGGCGCCTCACCGCACTGCAGGCGAAGTGGCCGCCCCTCAGGCAGCATCCATCAGGCGGTGGTCGCCGGTGTCGAGGAAGGCTTCCAGCCGCTCCTTGTAGGGGCGGATGTCGATGCCGCTGCGGGCCAGCCATTCCGGGTCGTAATAGGTGGCGGCGTAGCGGTCGCCGCTGTCGCAGATGAGCGAGACCAGAGAGCCTGTGCGTCCCTCCGCCATCATGGCCGCCGCAATCCAGCACAGGCCGTAGAAGTTCGTCCCCGTCGAGCCGCCGACCCGCCGGAACAGCCGCTCCGACAGCACATGCATGGCCGCGAGCGAGGCGGCATCGGGGATCTTGATCATGTGATCCACCACGCCCGGAATGAAGGACGGCTCCACCCGCGGGCGGCCGATGCCTTCGATGCGCGAGGGTGTGGGGCAGGTCACGTCCCGGTCGCCGCTCACATAGGACGCATAGAAGGCGGAATGTTCCACATCCACCACACACAGGCGCGTCGCCTTGTTGTGGTAGCGGATGTAGCGCCCGATGGTGGCGCTGGTGCCGCCCGTGCCCGCGCTCATCACCACCCATTCGGGCTCGGGGTCCGGCTCGCCCTGCATCTGGTCGAAGATGGATTCGGCGATGTTGTTGTTGCCCCGCCAGTCGGTGGCGCGCTCGGCATAGGTGAACTGGTCGAGATAATGCCCGCCCGCCTCTGCCGCGAGCCGGGCCGCCGCCACATAGACCTCCGACGGATTGTCCACGAAATGACAGCGCCCGCCGAAATGCTCGATGGCGCGGATCTTCTGCCGGCTGGTGGTGTGCGGCATCACCGCGATGAAGGGCAGGTCGAGCAGGTGCGCGAAATAGGCCTCGCTCACCGCCGTGGAGCCGGACGACGCCTCAACCAGCGTCGTCCCCTGCCGGATATGACCGTTGCAGATGCCATAGAGGAACAGCGAGCGGGCGAGCCGGTGCTTGAGGCTGCCCGTGGGATGGGTGGATTCATCCTTCAGATAGATGGAGATGCCCTTCAGCCCCTTGAATGCCGGCTTCACCAGATGAGTGTCGGCCGAGCGCCGGCCGTCGCCGCGCAGCAGGGCGATGGCCTTCCGGCTCCACGCGCGATCCTCGCAGGGCGGCAGCGGCGTGATGGGCGGACAGGGCGCACAGGGCATTTCGGTCATGGCAGGTCCAGCGGTGGTCAGTGGAAACGGGCAGCGGCGAACGGGGCCGTGTCGATGGGCGCCCCGTGCCCGGCGATCAGGCTTGCGACGAGGTCTCCCGTCATCGGCCCGGCCGCGAGGCCCACATGGCCATGCCCGAAGGCATGGATGATATCGCGGCAGCCGGTGGCGGGCGAGATCACGGGAAGTCCGTCCGGCGTGGAGGGGCGGTTGCCCTGCCAGCGGCGGACGGCAAGGCGGGAGGGCTCCTCGCCGAGGCCCGGATAGGTGGCGAGCAGGTGGCGCAGCAGAATGGCGGCGCGGCTCCAGTCGGGGGGCGCATCGGCGCTGGAGAATTCCACCTGCCCCGCCGCGCGCAGGCCGTTGCGGGTGGCGGTGTTGCCCATCTTTCCGTCGCTCGGCATCACCGGGATGCGGGGCGCCACGGCCGGATTGGCGATCTCCACATGATAGCCCCGCTCGCTCTCCAGCGGGATGCGGTCGCCCGCCTGCGCGGCCAGCGCCCGGGAGCGGATGCCGGCGGCGATGACCGCGCGGTCGCAGGGCAGCGTGCCCTCGTCGGTGGCAACCGCCGTCAGCCGGCCGCCGGCGACCACGAAACCCATCGCCCGCACTGGCATCTGCACCGCCCCGAGGGCGCGGGCGTGGCGCGCGAGGGCCGCCACGTAGCAGCCGGGATCAAGGCAGTGTCCCCCCGCTTCGACCAACGCGCCGAACTGGTAGCGGCCGCTCAATGCGGGCTCGAAGGCGTGCAGGGCCTCCCCTTCCAGCTCGCGCCACGCGACGCCGTTGTCGCGCCGCAGGCGCCAGCCGAGCGCGTCGGCGGCGAAGGCCGCACGGTCGGGATACGCATAGAGCAGTCCATCCTGCCGGATCAGGTCCGGCTTTCCGGCTTCCGCCGCAAGCGCCAGATGCCGGCGGGGCGCATCGCCCAGCAGGCCCGACAGCGCACGGGCGGTGCGCTCCACCTTCTGAACGGTGGAGCCGGCCATCAGGAAGCGCAGCAGCCAGGGGGCAAGACGCGGCAGGTGGCTGAGCCGGATGACCAGCGGCCCCTCGGGATCGAGCAGATAGCCCGGCACCTTGCGCCACAGCCCCGGCATGGACATGGGTACGATGGAGGCGGGGCTGAGCCACGCGCCGTTGCCGTAGCTTGCCGCCTGTTCCCCGCCCGGATTGCCGGGCTCCAGAAGGGTGACGCGATGTCCCGCCTTCAGGAGCGCGATGGCGCTCGACACCCCGACAATACCGCACCCGATGACGGCGACATGCTGCTTCGATAGACCCGACATGACCTCTTTCCGGTACGCATGCGGCGGCGGCCGGCGGGCCGCGCCGCAGCCCCTCACTCCTGGAACGCCTCTTCGCGGACCGAGCCCATCTTGGGCATGAGCATGACCACCAGCAGCACGACGGCTGCCACCAGCAGGGCGGCCGAGATGGGCCGCTCCACGAAGATGGCGGGATTGCCCTTCGCCACCCACATGGCGCGGCGGAACGTCTCTTCCAGCGGCGGACCGAGGATCATGCCCATGATGAGCGGCGCCGCATCGCAGCCGAGGCGCGAGAAGACGTAGCCCATCAGGCTGAAGCCCGCGAGCAGCCACACGTCGAACAC
>NCCY01000240.1:0-2820 GCA_002279855.1 Rhizobiales bacterium 12-68-15 | reverse complement strand
AGCGGCAGGTTGAGGATCAGCAGCATGAGATTGCCGATCCACATGGAGGCGATCACGCCCCAGAACAGTTCGGGATGCTCGGAGATGAGCGTGGGACCGGGGGGAATCCCCTGCATGATAAGGGCGCCGGCCATCAGCGCCATCACCGCATTGGCCGGCAGGCCGAGGGTGAGCAGCGGGACGAAGGAGGTCTGCGCGCCGGCATTGTTGGCGCTCTCGGGGCCCGCCACGCCCTCGATGGCGCCGTTGCCGAAGCCCTCCGGCGGCTTCGCGACCCGCTTTTCCACCGCGTAGGAGGCGAAGGCGGCCAGCAGCGCGCCGCTGCCCGGCAGGAGGCCGAGAATGGAGCCGATGCCCGTGCCCCGCAGGATGGGCATGGTCATGCGGCGGAAGTCCTCGCGCGAGGGCACCAGCGAGGCCAGCGTGGTGCGGATGACGGTGCGCGCCTCGGGATTCTCAAGGTCGCGCATCAGCTCGCCGATGCCGAACAGGCCCATGGCCACGACCACGAAATTGATGCCGCCCGACAGGTCCGTGATGCCGAAATTGAAGCGCGGCACGGCGGTCTGCACATCCTGCCCGACGAGGCCCACCAGCACGCCCACGAACACCATGCAGATGGCCTTGGAGAGATCGCCGCGCGCCAGCACCACAGACATGAGCAGCCCGAGCACCATCAGCGAGAAATATTCCGCCGGGCCGAACAGCAGGCCGAACTCCGCCAGTGCCGGGGCGAAGAAGGACAGCAGGAAGGTGGCGATGGTGCCCGCCACGAACGAGCCGATGCCCGCCGTCGCAAGCGCCACCCCCGCCCGTCCGGCGCGGGCCATCTTGTAGCCGTCGATGGCGGTCACCACCGAGGAGGCCTCGCCCGGCAGGTTCAGCAGGATCGCCGTGGTGGAGCCGCCATATTGCGCGCCGTAATAGATGCCGGCCAGCATGATCAGCGAGGTCACCGGCTCCAGCCCGACGGTAAAGGGCAGCAGGATCGCCACCGTGGCGGCAGGGCCGAGGCCCGGCAGCACGCCCACCAGCGTTCCCAGCATGGCGCCGACAAAGCACCAGAACAGGTTGACCGGCAGAGCCGCCTGCTGGAAGCCCATAAGGATGGAACTGACCGTATCCATGTGCGCAGCCCCTCCCGGACTTCAGAAACCGAACCAGGGGCCGATGACCGGCGCCTGCATGCCAAGGGCCTTGATGAAGAGCAGGCTGCACGCCGCCCCCATCAGCGTTCCGTACACCGCCATCCGCCCGAAGCGCGGCGGCCGGCTGGCGCAGGCCGCGACCAGTGTGCTGACGATGATCGCCACCACGAGGCCCGCGCCCTGAAGCAGCAGCCCGAACACCACCAGCGCCGCGAGCACGGACAGCATGGGGCGGGGGTTTGCGAACAGCGCCATCCGCTCCGAGCGCTTCACCAGCCCCTTGGCGAGGATGAACAGCCCGACCAGTGCCAGCAGCCCCGCCACCATGGCGGGAAAGCCACCCGGCCCGATGCGGCGCCAGGAGCCGAAGGGCAGGCTCCAGCCACTGGCGAGGAACAGGAGAGCAAGGGCGAGGAACAGCCCGCCGGCCAGCACATCCTTATTGAGCCGCGACATGCCGTGCCTCCTGAGCCGGGGAAGTGCGGGGGTCCGCCACGAAGACGGGCGGCAGATAGGCCCGCACCTGCGGGGCGGTGCCGGCAAAGCGCTGCACCTCCACAAGACAGGAATTGGGGCTCGGCCCCTGCGCCAGAGACGAGGTGCCCCGGTCGGGGGTGAGCACGTTGGGATTGCCGTTGCACTCCAGCGAGCCGGGGACGGCCGGGTCGAGCGGGTCGAACCAGGCGCCGGTGGCCATCTGCACCACGCCCGGCAGCAGGCCGTCGCAGACTTCCACCATGGCCAGGCAGCGCCCGCGCGGGCTCGACACCTCCGCCACATCGCCCTCCGACAGGCCACGCGCGGCCATGTCGGCGGGATGCATCAGGATGGGCTGGCGCCCGTGCCGCTTGGTGTGCCGGGAGGGGGCGGCATGGTCCCATTGGCTGTGGAGCTTGTCCGCCGGCTGGCAGGACAGGAGATGCAGGGGATAGCGCGCGGCCAGCGGCGCGCCGAGCCATTCCGTGGGCGCCCGCCACGCCGGGTGGCCGGGGCAATCGGCAAGCCCGAAGCCGGCCACCCGCTCCGACGCGAGCTCGATGCGGCCGGACGGGGTGTTCAGCGGATGGCGTTCCGGGTCCGCGCGGAAGGCGGCGAACAGCGCGTGAGGACCGTCTCTGGCGGGGACTTCGGCAAAGCCATCCGCACGGAAGCGCGCGTAATCAGGCAGCGCAATGCCCCGCGCCTGCGCCGCCCGCAGGGTCTCGTCATAGAGGTGACGCAGCCACGCCTCTTCGTCCCGCCCTTCGGTGAAGGCCTCCCGCGCGCCGAGGCGGCTGGCCAGAGCGGCGAGGATGTCGAAATCCGTGCGCACGCCGTCCGGCGGCGGCGCGAGGGCTCGGGAATAGGCGATGAAGCGGTCCCGCCCGCTGGCGATGAGATCGTCCCGCTCCAGGAAAGTGGCGGCCGGCAGAACGATGTCCGCGTGGCGGGCATGGGCATTCCACCAGTGCTCGTGCACGATGATGGTCTCGGGGCGCTGCCACGCCTCCACGAGCCGGTTCAGGTCCTGGTGATGATGGAACGGGTTGCCGCCAGCCCAGTAGACCATCCGGATGTGGGGATAGGTCTTGTGCGCGCCGTCATGCCGGTAGCTGCCGCCGGGATCGAGCAGCATGTCGGCGATGCGGGCGACCGGGATCGCCTCGCGCACCGGATTGCGGCCCTGCGGGAA
>NCCY01000239.1 GCA_002279855.1 Rhizobiales bacterium 12-68-15 | reverse complement strand
CTCCTGATGGGGCTCCTTGCGGGGCTCACCAGCCCTGCAGGTCGGTCTTGCGGGGCAGCTTGATGGTGGCGACCTTCTCCATCTTGATGGCGCCGCTCTTCACCAGATCCGCCAGCGAGCCATCGGTCGGGCCGCTCACCACCGAGCGATAGAGATCGACCGTGGTGGTGGGGCGGTGGTCGCTGGTGGTCCAGGTGGAGGGATTGCACACGCCCTCGGTGCCCTTCGGCACCCAGTCGGTCTTCTGGTACATGCCGTCGCGGATCTTCACGCCGGTCACGCCGCCATTCTTGTCGGCCCAGTCCATGGCTTCCTTCATGTACATGACGGTGCATACGGCAGCCATGTAATGCACGGTGCGGTAGGTATTGCCGCTCGGGTCGGACATCTTGGAAATGTCCTTGAAGGTGGCAAGGCCAGGGGCGTTGCCGTCCCAGGTGACGGCGGTGCGCACCGGGAACACGACGCCGTTGGCGGCGGAGCCGGCGGCCTTCATGGCCTCCTCGCCCATGCCCCACACATTGCCGAGGAACTGCACCTTCACGCCGGCGGTCTCGCAGGCTTTCAGCACGGAGATGTTGGAGCCGGCGGTGTTGCCGAGATAGGCGTAATTGGCGCCCGACTGCTTCATGGTCAGGCACTGGGCGGTGTAGTCACCGGGGGTGAGGGCGAAGGTGATGGGGTCCAGCACCTCGAAACCCAGCTCCTTGGCATAGGCTTCCGCCGCCGCCTTGGGCGAGTTGGGATAGGGGTGGTTGGCGCCCATATGCACCCATTTGGGCTTGCCCTGACCGCCCTTGGCCTTCCAGTCGTCGGCGGCCCACTGCACCATGGCGCGGGCGGCGTCCGAATAGGACGGGCCATAGAAGAAGTTGAACGGCGCGGCGCGCTCGCTCTTGGCGTTCACCTTGCCCTTGGGGTCGGTGAGGGAGGCGGAGTAGGAGCCGGAATAATAGGGAATCTCTTCCTTGGTCACCATGGCGACCAGCGCCTCGGTGTCGGCCGTGCCCCAGCCCTGGATGGCCACCACCTTGTCGGAGCCGGTCCACTTCTTGAAGGCGGCCAGGGCGCGGGGCACCTGATAGCCGTATTCGACGAAGTCGGAATTGATCTGCTTGCCGTTCACGCCGCCGTTCTTGTTGATCCAGGCGATGGTGTCCTGCACGCCCTGGCCATAGGGCTGGCCGACGTCGGAGGTGCCGCCGGAATAGTCGGCGAGGTGGCCGATATTGATGGACTGGGCCATGGCCGGCAGCGCGCTGGTGAGCGCGAGGGCTGAGACCAGCGACAAAGCGATCCTCTTCATGTGTCTCTCCTTGGTGTTTCCAGGTCTTGCGGGGCGGTCTTCGCCGCCTGACGACTTCGCTTCTTGAGGGGCGGTCTCTGCCGCCCTTGGGATGGGGGACGCGTCAGTACGAGAACGGGTAGAGTTTCCAGTAGGCCTTGATCTGGCGCCAGCGGTGGGCGAGGCCATCGGGCTCGAAGATCAGGAACAGGATGATGACGGCGCCGATCAGCATCTCGCGCAGATAGGTCACGCCGTCCTTCAGATGCAGCGCCTTGTCGATGGCGCTGCCCTGCAACATGCTCGCCAGCGCCTGCGTCAGTTCCGGCAGCAGCACCATGAAGATGGTGCCGAGCAGAGAGCCCATGATGGAGCCGAGGCCGCCGATGATGATCATGGCGAGGAACTGGATGGAGAAGAGGATGTCGAGCCCCTCCACCGACATGAAGCCGATATAGTGCGCATAGAGCGCGCCGCCGATGCCGGCATAGAAGGACGAGATGCCGAACGCCATGGTGCGGTATTTGGTGAGGTTCACGCCCATCATCTCGGCCGAGAGATAATGGTCGCGCACCGCGATCAGCGCCCGCCCGTCGCGGGTGCGCATCAGGTTGGCGGCGAACAGATACATCACCACCACGAACACCAGCACCACGTAGAAATAGCGCTGGTCGCCGGAGAGGTCGTAGCCGAACAGCGTGAACGGCGCGGCCATGGCGCCGTGGGTGCCACCGGTGAACCATTCGGCGCGCACGAAGAAGTCCTGAAGGATGAACTGCGCGGCGAGCGTGGCGATGGCGAGGTAGAGCCCCTTCACCCGCGCGGCGGGAATGCCGAACAGCAGCCCCACCGCCGTGGTCCAGGCGCCCGCCAGCACGATGGCGATGGGCACCGGCACGCCATGCTCGGCGAGAAACGCCGAGGCGAACCCGCCGAAGCCGAAGAACACCGCATGGCCGATGGAGATCTGGCCGGAGAAACCCACCAGGATGTTGAGCCCGAGCGCGGCGATGCCCAGATAGCCGATCTGGATCATCAGGCTGAGATAGTAGTTGTTGAGCACCAGCGGCGCGCAGGCCAGAAGCGCGATGCCGGCGACGACGCACACGAAGATCAGGCGCGTCGCGAAGATGGTCTGGTCGGCCCGGTAGGTGGCGCGGAAGTCGCCGCACGGGCGCATGGTGTTGGTGGCCATGTCACACCCTCTCGATGTCGCGGGTTCCGAACAGCCCGTAGGGCTTGATCATCAGGATGACGATCAGGACGTAGAAGGGCACGATCTCGTAGAGGTTGCCCCATTTCAGGAACTGGCTGTCGAAATAGTGGGCCACATTCTCCAGCACGCCGATGATGAGCCCGCCCACCACCGCGCCGAGAATGCTGTCGAGCCCGCCGAGGATGACCGCCGGAAACACCTTGATGCCGAAGAAGGAGAGGGCCGAGGACACGCCGTTGACGATGCCCACGACCACGCCGGCCACCGCCGACACCGCCGCCGAGATGCCCCAGGAGAGGGCGAACACCTGGCGCACCGAAATGCCCAGAGACTGCGCCACCTGCTGGTTGAAGGCGGTGGCGCGCATGGCGAGGCCCATGCGCGAATATTTGAAGAACCAGGCGAAGCCCGCCATGATCGCCAGCGAGACGCCGGTGGACATGAGATAGGCCGTCTGCACCTGAAGCCCGAATATATCCACCTTCTGCACGCTGAAGATGGGCGGGAACGGCTGAGCGAAGGTGCCGAACATCCACTTCATCAGCGCCTGGAAGAAGATGCTGAGACCGATGGTCACCATGATGACCGAGATCACCGGCTCGCCGATCAGCGGGCGCAGCACGATCACCTGCAGCGCCAGCCCGAACAGCATCATGAAGGCGAGCGAGATGAGGAAGCCCCAGAAGAACGGGATCTGCCAGTAGGTGAGCAGCCACCAGCAGGCCCAGGCGCCGATCAGCAGGAATTCGCCCTGGGCGAAGTTCACCACCTGCGAGGCCTTGTAGATGAGCACGAAGCACATGCCGACGACGCCATAGAGCGCGCCGATGATGAGCCCGTTGATGATGAGCTGGAGGAGGAGCTGGAATTCCATCGGGCGTCGCCTTCAGAAGGCCCGCGACGAAGCGGAGGGAGCGGGGAAGGGGGACATCATGCCGCCCTCCGGTTGGTGGCGGCCGGGCCGGCGCCGGTGTCGAGCGTCACCACGTCCAGCACGGTCTTGATGCGCTGCTTGGTGCCGTCCTGGAAGGTGATGGTGGTATCCACGTCGATCCGGGGATCGCCGCGATACATGGCGTCGATGATGGTGCCGTAGCGCTCGTTGATGACGCCGCGCCGCACCTTGCGGGTGCGGGTGAGCTCGCCGTCGTCCGCGTCTAGCTCCTTGTAGAGCAGCAGGAACTTTGTGATGCGCTGCTTCTCCGCCAGCGTCCGGTTCACCTGCTCCACTTCGCGCTTCAGCAGCGCGATGACCTCGGGCTTGGCCGAGAGGTCGGTATAGGTGGTGAAGGCGAGGCGGTTCTTCTCCGCCCATTTGGAGACGATGGGGAAGCGGATGCAGATGATGGCCGCCAGATGGTCGCGTCCGTCGCCGAGGATCACCGCTTCCGCCACATAGGGCGAGAATTTCAGCTTGTTCTCGATATATTGCGGCGAGAAGCGGTCGCCCCGGGCGGTCGCGGCCATGTCGCGCACGCGGTCGATGACCACCAGATGCCCCTTCGGATTGAGGAAGCCGGCATCGCCGGTCTTCATCCAGCCGCCCGCATCGAAGGATTTCTGCGTCTCCTCCTCGTTGCGGTAATAGCCGAGGAAGACGTTGGGATGGCGGGTGACGATCTCGCCAAGGCCGTTCGGGTCCGGGTCGTCGATGCGCAGTTCCACCCCCGCCATGGGCACGCCCACCGTGTCGAAATCCACGTCCTGCGCGGTGTGGATGGTGTAGGCGCCGAGCAGTTCCGTCTGCCCGTAGAGCTGGCGCATGGGCACGCCGAGGGCGAGGAAGAAGCGGAACGTGTCCGGCCCCAGCGCCGCGCCGCCGGTGGCGGCGGATTTCAGGCGGGTGAAGCCGAGCCGGTCGCGCAGGGCGCGGAACAGGATGACGTCCGCGAGCCACGAGCGGCGCCCCTCGTCCAGCGCCCGAAGGCCCAGCTTCATGCCGAATTCGAACATGACGCGCTTGAAGGCGGAGGCGTCCATCATGCGCGCCCGCACATCGGCGGCGATCTGCTCCCACACGCGCGGGGCGAACAGCACGAAGGACGGGCCGATCTCGCGCATGTCGGCCATGGTGGTCTCCGGCTCCTCGACGAAGTTGACCTTCATGCGGGAGATGAGCGCCTGACCGAAGGCGTAGATCTGCTCCATGATCCACGGCATCTGGAGCACGCTGACATATTCGTCGTCCGGCCCGCGCGGATCGACCGCGAGATAGGCCGCGCAATGGTTCAGCAGCGCGCCGGAGGTGAGCATGGCGAGCTTGGGGTGCGA
>NCCY01000238.1 GCA_002279855.1 Rhizobiales bacterium 12-68-15 | reverse complement strand
CGGCCTCCATCGCGGTGCGCGACGGGCGCATCGTGGCGGTGGGTGCGGCCGATGCCATGCCGGCGGCGCGCGAGACGTTCGACGCCACGGGCCTGCACATCCTGCCGGGCGCCATCGACGTGCACGTGCATTTCCGCGATCCCGGCTACACCCACAAGGAAGACTTCGAGAGCGGCACCATCGCGGCGGCATTCGGCGGCGTCACCACCGTGTTCGACATGCCCAACACCATTCCCACGGTGGCGGACGCCGCGAGCCTCTCCGCCAAGCACGCCGTCGCGTCGTCCAAGGCCCATGTGGATTACGGCCTCTATGCCGTGCTGGGCGAGGACACCATCGAGAAGGTGCCGGAACTGGTGGAAGCCGGGATCATCGGCTTCAAATGCTACATGGGCAACACGTTCGGCCGCATTCCCTCTCCCTCCACAGGGGCGATGCTGGAGGCGTTCGAGGCGGTGGCGCCCACCGGCAAACGCATCGGCCTGCATGCCGAGACCAATTCCATCATGGAGCGCCGCCAGAAGCGGCTCAGCGAGAGCGGGCGCAACGATCCCCTCGCCCATCTCGCCTCCCGCCCCGCCGTGGTGGCGGTGGAGGCGGTGGCGCGGGCGGCGATCCTCGCGGAATGGACCGGCGCGCGCATCCACATCCTGCACATCTCGTCCGCGGCCGAACTCGCCCCCCTGCGGGAGGCCAAGGCGCGCGGCGTGGAGATCACCGGCGAGACCTGCCCCCATTACCTGATGCTGGACGAGACGGACTATGCCCGCTGCCGGGGCGTGATCCGCGTCAATCCGCCGGTGCGCGAGCAGGCGGTGCATGACCCGCTCTGGGCGGCGCTGCTGGACGGCACCATCGACATGATCGCCACCGATCACGCCCCTCACACGCCGGAGGAAAAGACCCGCGCCGTGATCTGGGACGTGGATTGCGGCTTTCCCGGTGTGGAGAGCCAGATGCCCCTGATGCTGACGGAAGTGGCGCGGGGCCGCTTCTCCATCTGTGATTATGTGCGCATGAGCGCGGCCAGCCCCGCCAGGGTGTGGGGCCTCTATCCCCGCAAGGGCGTGATCCAGTCCGGCGCGGACGCGGACTTCGCCTTCGTCGATCTCGACCGCACCTGGACGCTGAAGGATGCGGAGTTGCATTCCCGCTCCAAGATTTCCCCCTGGGACGGGCGGGAGGTGACCGGCCTTCCCGTCCACACCATGGTGCGCGGCCGCTTCGTGGTGAAGGACCGGGCGCTGGTGGCGGAGACGCGCGGCACCGGCCGCTCGGTGCATGCCATCCAGCAGATGCCGCCCGCCGCGCCGCGCAACACCGACCAGACCCTGGCGGCCGTGACGGCCTGCCGACCGGAGGCCGCCGAATGAGCAATGCGCGGGACGAATTCGTCCGCCTCCAGCAGGTCACGCTCAGCTACGGGCGGGGCGAGCGCGTGGTGCACGCGCTGGGGGAGACCAACCTGACCGTCGGCAAGGGCGATTTCGTCGCCCTCGTCGGGCCGTCCGGCTGCGGCAAGAGCACGATCCTCAAGCTGGTGACGGGCCTTCTCTCCGCCACCACCGGCTGGGTGATGGTGGCGGGCCGCGAAGTGGGGGCCGAGCCGGTGCGGGTCGGCATGGCGTTCCAGAACCCCACCTTGCTGCCGTGGCTCTCCATCCGCGACAATGTCATGCTGCCGCTGAAGATCGTGCCGCCCTTCCGGCAGGAATACCGGGCCAAGCGCAAGACCGAGTTCCGCGACCGCGCCGATGCGCTGCTGGAGCAGGTCGGCCTCAAGGGCTTCGCCGACAAGTATCCCTGGCAATTGTCCGGCGGCATGCTCCAGCGCGCCTCGCTCTGCCGCGCGCTGATCCACGATCCGCAACTGCTGATGCTGGACGAGCCGTTCGGCGCCCTCGACCAGTTCACCCGCGAGGAACTCTGGGCGGTGCTCCAGGACCTCTGGATGACCCGGCGCCCCACCGTGCTTCTGGTCACCCATGATCTGAAGGAGGCCGGCTATCTCGCCAACCGGGTCTGCGTCATGCGCGCCCGCCCCGGCCACATCGTCGAGGACCGGCATGTGGACCTGCCCCGGCCGCGCACCATCGACATGACCTACGAGCCGGACTTCGTCTCCCTCACCCAGCGGCTGCGCGCCCTCATCGTGTCGGCGCGCGCCGATGATCCGCTGCCCGCCGCCACAGGAGAGCCGGCATGAGCCCGAACACCCGTCGGCACCTGCAATCGGCCGCCGTCATCATCGGCTTCTTCCTGTTCTGGGAGGCGGCGTGCGTCCTCTTCCACGTCAAGGAAATCGTGCTGCCGCGCCCCTCGCAGATCCTCGTGACCCTGTGGGAGCGCGCCCCCGCCATCTGGCCGCACACGGTGCAGACCCTCTACACGACGCTGGTGGGCTTCGCGCTCGGCATCGTCTCGGGCGTGCTCATCGGCGTGCTGATCGGCTCGTCGCGGCTCGCCTATGACGTGGGCTATCCGCTGCTGGTGGGCTTCTCCTCCATCCCCAAGGTGGCGGTGGTGCCGATCTTCGTGTTGTGGTTCGGCGCCGGCACGGTTCCGGCGGTGCTCACCGCCATGATCATGAGCCTGTTCCCCATCGTGGTGAACGTCGCCACCGGCCTTGCCACCACGGAGCCGGAGCTGGAGGACGTGATGAAGGCGCTGCGCGCCACCAAGCTCGACATCCTGTTCAATGTCGGCCTGCCCCGCGCCATGCCCTATTTCTTCGCCTCGCTGAAGGTTTCCGTGACGCTGGCCTTCGTCGGCACGGTGATCGCCGAGACGGTGGCCTCCAACCGGGGCATCGGCAATCTGATGATGATCGCCTCCTCCTCGTTCGACGTGCCGCTGGTGTTTGCGGGCCTGCTCGTGCTCGCGCTGCTGGGTGTCGGCCTCTACGCCATCTTCTCGGTCATCGAGGGGCGGGTGATCGGCTGGGCGCGCCGGAAGGACGATTTCGCCATGGGCTGAGGCCCGGCCCCTGCTTCACGCCGCCGCCTGTCCTGTCACACCACCCATTTCAGGAGTTGACCATGAGACGCTTGTTCTATGGAGCGCTGGCCGCCGTGCTCGCCGGCGCGGCAGCCCTGTCCCCGGCGCAGGCGGCGCCCGTCAAGATCCGCTTCACGCTGGACTGGAAGCTCCAGGGCCTCCACGCCTGGTATTACTGGGCGCAGGAGAAGGGGTATTTCGCGGCCGAGAATCTGGACGTGACCATCGACCAGGGCGAGGGCTCGGCGGCCACCGTCACCCGCATCATGTCGGGGGTCTATGATGCCGGCTTTGGCGACATCAATGCGGTGATCCAGAATGCCGCCACCCGCCCGGCGGAAACGCCGATCATGGTCTACATGATCTACAACAAGGCGCCCTTCGCCCTGCTCACCAAGGCGGACAGCCCGATCAAGAGCGTGAAGGACCTCGCCGGCACCAAGCTCGGCACCCCGCCCGGCGGCGCCTCCTTCAAGCTGCTGCCGATGCTCGCCAAGGCCAACGGGCTCGACTATGGCAGCATCGCCATCACCCAGGTGGCGCCCAACCTGCAGGAGCAGATGCTGCTTCAGGGGCAGGTCAACACCATCGCCATCTTCTCGGCCACCAGCTACATGAACCTCGTGGCGCTGAAGCTCGATCCGGACAAGGACTTCCGCTGGATCTTCTATTCCGATGCCGGCATCGACCTCTATTCCAACGGCATCATGGTCTCGCAGGCGCTGGCGAAGGAGAAGCCGGAGGCGGTGAAGGGCCTGCTGCGGGCCATCAACCGCTCCATCAAGGAGACCGTCGAGAACCCGGACGCCGCCATCGCGATGCTGGCGGCGAAGGAGCCGCTCATCAACAAGGACATCGAGAAGCGCCGGCTGATCTATGTCTACAAGTCGCTGATCGACACGCCGGAAGCGCGCCAGCTCGGGCTCGGCGACATCAGCGACACCCGGCTGGAGACGGCCATCACGCTGATTTCGGAGGCCTTCGAGCTGCCGAAGAAGCCCGCGCCCGGTCAGGTGTTCGACCGCGCCTTCCTGCCGCCCAAGGCGGACCGCGTGCCGCCGCAGGTGGCGCCATGACCGCCCGCAGCCTCACCTGCGCCCATCTGCTGGCCGATCCGCGCGGACCGGCCGGCGGGGCGGCGCGCCTCACCCTCGCGGACGGGCGCATCGCCGCCATCGCCCCGGCGGAGGGGCCGGCGGACCCGGTGTTCGTGATGCCGGCGCCGGTGAATGCCCATGACCATGGCCGGCCCATCCGCTCCAGTTCGGTCGGCGCGGGCGGCAAGCCGCTGGAGGCGTGGCTCCAGTATCTGGCGCTGTTTCCTGCGGTGGACCCCTATCTCGCCGCCGCCCTGTCGCTCGCCCGCAGCGCGCTCGGCGGGGCGGGGGTGGTGATGATGCACTATACCCGCGCGCAGGGCTTCACCGACCTGCCGCGCGAGGTGCGCGAGGTGGCGCGCGCGGCGCGCGACGTGGGCGTGCGGGTGGGGTTCGCGGTCTCCATGAAGGACCGCAACCCGCTGGTCTATGGTTCGAGCGAGCCGCTGCTCGCCGGCATCGCGGAGCCCGCGCGGGGGCGTCTGGTGCAGCAGTTCCTGCGCCCGGCGCTGGAGCCGAAGGCCTTCATCGCGCTGGCGGATGATGTGGCGGACGCGGCCGGCGGCCCGGATTTCGATGTCCAGTACGGCCCCAACGGCCCGCAATGGTGCTCGGACGCCCTGCTGGAAGCGGTGGCCGAGGCCTCCGCCCGCACCGGGCGGCGGGTGCACATGCACCTGCTGGAAAGCCGCTACCAGCGGGCCTGGGCGGATCAG
>NCCY01000237.1 GCA_002279855.1 Rhizobiales bacterium 12-68-15 | reverse complement strand
ATAGAGATAGGTCAGGCCATACAGCACCGTGCCGAGCATGAAGGTGAGCACGGAGCCGACCGCGAAGTTGCGGTCGCGATAGGCCATCAGGTCCACCACCGGCTGCCTTGCGCTGAAGGCGCGCCAGAAGAACACGGCGCCGCCCAGCAGGGTCGCGGCGGTGAAGAACACGATGGCGGAGGACTGGAACCAGTCATCCTTCGCGCCTTCCTCCAGCACATATTCCAGCGATCCGAGCATCACGGCCATGCCGGCGAGGCCCGCCACGTCGAAATTGCGCAGCAGGGAGAAGTCGGGCTCGTCGAAATCTACCAGGAACCAGCAGAGCAGGGTGGCGGCGATGCCCGGTGGCACATTCACCAGAAACAGCCAGTGCCACGAAAAAAGCTCGGTCAGATAGCCGCCCACCGTCGGGCCGATGGTGGGGGCGAGGGTGACCACGAGCCCGACCAGCGCCATCACCGGCGCCTGCTGGCGCTTCGGGAAGATGGAATAGGCGGCGGCGAACGCGGTGGGGATCATGCCGCCGCCGATGAAGCCTTGCAGCGCGCGGTACAGGATCATCTGCTCGATGGACCCTGCGGTCGCGCACAGGATGCTCGCCAGCGTGAAGCCGGCAGAGGACAGGGCGAACAGATAGCGGGTGGAGAGCGCGCGGGCGAGGAAGCCGGACAGCGGGATCATCACCACTTCGGCGATGAGATAGGAGGTCTGGACCCAGGAAATCTCGTCCGCGCTGGCGGAGAGCCCCGCCTGGATCTCCGACAGGGACGACGAGACGATCTGGATATCCAGGATCGCCATGAACATCCCGAAGATGAGGGCGAGGAACGCGACGACGCGCCGGGCGCTGACCTGCGGCTCCGCGGGGCTGGCGCCGGATGGGGTGGCGTTTGAGGCGTTGGCCATGGCTCAGTGCCCCGGCGCGGCCGCAACCTTGGGATGGGCCGGCGCGGTGCGGATGTCCACCGTCGCCTCCACGGACAGCCCCGGACGCAACGGCCCGCCCGCGAGCACGTCCGCCGGCACCTTGATGCGCACCGGGACGCGCTGGACGATCTTGGTGAAATTGCCCGTGGCATTTTCCGGTGGCAGCAGGCTGAAGACCTGCCCGGCCGCCGGGGCGATGCTCTCGATGGTGCCGCTGATGGGGTGGGACGGGTCGGTGTCCAGCTTCAGCTCGACGCTCTGTCCCGGCCTCAGGCCGGCAATCTGGGTTTCCTTGAAATTGGCATCCACATAGGCGCCCTCGTCCGACACCAGTGCCGCGAGCCGCTTTCCGGCCGAGACATAGTCGCCCACCTGCACCGCCTTGTTGCCGACGATGCCGGCGAAGGGCGCGCGCAATGTGGTGGCATCGAGATCGAGCTGGGCCTTGGCGAGGGTGGCTTCCAGTTCGGCGCGGGTGCGCTGGGCTTCCAGCTTCTGCGCCTTCAGGACATCCAGGTTCGCCTGCGCCAGAACGAGCGCGGCCTGCGCGGCATGGGTCGCGGCACGGGTCTTGTCGCGGTCGGCGCGGGCGGAATCGAGGGATTGCTGGCTGGCAAACTTGTTGTCGGCCAGCCGGGTGGTGCGCTCGAAATCGGCGTCGGAGCGGGCTTCGTCCGCCTTTGCGGAATCCAGCTGGGCGGCGGCCTGATCGATGCTGGCGGCCCCCGCGCTCACCTGCTTCTCCAGGCGCGCGATGGTGGCGTCCTGCGTTCCGATGCGCGCACGGGCCTGATCCACGGCGACGCGATAATCGCTGTCATCCAGCTGCACCAGGACATCACCCGCCCGCACATGGGCATTGGCGGTCAAGGGCACCGCAGCCACATAGCCGGAGACCTTGGGCGCGAGCACCGCGATGTCCGCACCCACATAGGCATTGTCGGTGGAGACCTGAAAACGCCAGGTGGTCCAGTATTCGAAGGCGGCCCAGCCACCGCCGAGCGCCGCCAGCAGCGCAGCGCCCATCAGAAAGAGCTTGCGGCGCGGGGTGCGGGGTGCAGGCGCGCCCGGAGCATCCGATGCGGCCGATGGGCCGCGCATGTCCTCGGCCCGCGCCCTGGAGGACGACGGATGGGCGATGACTGCCGGTGAAGGCGATGTCGGGGTGTCTGTCATGATCGTATCGGGGCGCTGTGCGCGGTTCGGCGAATGAATGGAGGGAGAAGAGCGGGGGCGGTGCTCTTCTCCCTCCAGCGCCGATCAAGCATCGGGTTGCGGTCCGATGTCTGACCGAACGGTTCGGTCAACGAGGATTGTTGTAGCGCACCGTTTTTCGGGATGCAACATCGAACTGAACGGTTCGGTCATTTTTTTGACCCAGCCCTCGTACAGGCTGGACATGTCGCCAATCACAGGCGTTATTGTCTGAAGCTCCGATAGCTCGAAGATGCCGGCCCCGATCAGGGAGGCGAGCCTTGGCCATCGCGAGGAGAAGACAGCGATGTCTCGGGCGGCAGCCAGAAGGAGTGACCTTTATCGTGTCGGACTGCGCAGTTCAGGAAGTCGCCCTCACCGCCGGACAGGATCCGGAGAAGCGTTGCCAGATTCTCGCTGGCGCACGGGAGGTTTTCCTTGAACGCGGTTTCGACGGCGCGAGCATGGGCGACATCGCCCGCGCGGCCGGCGTCTCCAAGGGCACGCTCTATGTCTACTTCAAGGACAAGGTGGATCTGTTCACCGCCCTCGTCCAGACCCAGTGCAACGCCACCGCCGAGCGCGTCTTCCTCCTGAATCTGGAGGGCGACATCGCGGAATCCCTACGCAATCTCGGCGAATCCTACATCGACATGATGGTGCGGCCGGAGAACATCGCGACGCTGCGGACCGTCATCGCCATTGGCGGGAAGTTTCCGGAAATCAGCCGCCAGTTCTTCGCCTCCGGCCCCCGCCAGGGCGCCAACCGGCTGGCCTTGTTCCTGAAGACCAAGGTGGACGAGGGCTATCTCGCCATTGATGACGGCGATCTGGAAACCGCCGCCAACCAGTTTCTCGCCCTGTGCAAGGAAGCGGTGGCGATCCCCATCCTGATCGGCGGGGCAGAGGCGCCCGATACGGCGCACCGCGACAAGGTGGTGCAGCAGGCCGTGAAATTCTTCCTGAAAGTCTACGGCACCGAGCGGCTGGCGCTGGGCTGAGCTGAGCGCGCGCCAGAGGTGCGCCTGCGGGCATCAGCCCCGCATCAGCGCCGTCACATGGGCTGCGGCAGAGGTGGCCAGACCATCGAGGTCATACCCGCCTTCCAGCACCGAGACCACGCGCCCGCCGGCGGTCTTGTCCGCGATTTCCATCAGGCGCCGCGTCACCCAGCCGAAGTCGGTGTCGATCAGGCGCAGCGAGCCGAGCGGGTCGTTCTTGTGGGCATCGAAGCCGGCCGAGATCAGCACCAGTTCCGGCGCAAAAGCTTCGAGGCGCGGAATGATGCGGCTTTCCATCGCCTCCCGGAAGGCGTCGCCGCCGTCGCCCGAGCGCAGCGGGGCATTGACGATGGTGTTCAGCGCGCCGTTCTCGCTCACCGCGCCGGTTCCCGGATAGAGCGGCATCTGGTGGGTGGACGCATACATCACGCTCGGGTCGGCCCAGAAAATCTCCTGCGTGCCGTTGCCGTGATGCACGTCGAAATCGATGATCGCCACCCGCTCGATGCCGTGGGCGGCCTGCGCATGCCGGGCGGCAATGGCGACCTGGTTGAGAAGGCAGAACCCCATGGGGCGGCGGGTTTCGCAATGGTGTCCGGGCGGGCGCGTGCAGACGAAGGCATTGTCCACCTTGCGCGCCACCACCTCGTCCACCGCATAGCAGGCGCCGCCCACCGCGCGGGTCACCGCCTCCCAGCTTCCGGGCGACATGATCGTGTCGGAATCGATCCGCACCAGCCCTTCCGTGGGCGAGGCCTCCGCCATGGCATCCACGAAGTCTTCCGGATGGACGCGGACGATGTCCTCCCGCTGGCCGGCCGGTGCGCTCTCGCGCAGCAAAGCGGCGAACTTCTCCTGCTCGAAGATCCGGTCCAGCGCCCTGAGCCGGTCCACACGCTCGGGATGGCCGGGCGGGGTGAGGTGCAGCAGGCCGGAAGGATGCGTGATGAGCAGGGTGGACATCTGGCGTCGGTCCTCTCTCGGGGAGGGTTGGCTGACATACCATATTCCAAAGTGCCCCGATTGGAATTGCGACACATCAGAAACGCGATGGCCATTTGACGGCGCGGGTGAGGTGCGGCACCTCCATGCGCAACCAGATTTCGGGAGGATGGAATGGATCAGCGCAAGATCGCCCTCGTGACGGGTGGCGCCTCGGGTATCGGCGAGGCCTGCGTGGTGGCACTGGCGGAGAAGGGCTGGCGGGTGATCGTCAGCGATGTGCGCGCCGATGCGGCCGAGGCCACCGCCACCCGACTCGGGGTGGAAGCCTTGCCGTTCGACGTGGCGGACGAAGCCGCCATCGCGGCCGCAGCCGAGGCGGCGGAAGACCGCTTCGGCCCGGTCAGCGGGCTTGTGACCAGCGCGGGTGTTCTCCAGCCGCCCACCGCACCGGAAGATTTCGGCGCCGCAGAATTCGACCGGGTCATGTCGGTGAACCTGCGGGGCACCTACCTGACGGCCGTGGCCTTCGGCAGCCGGATGGCGCGGCGCGGGACCGGGGCCATCGTGACCATCGGCTCGGTGACCTCGCTGCGCGCGGTCCCGCTGCATGCCTACGGCCCGTCCAAGGCGGCGGTGGCGGCGCTGACCCGCCGGTCCGGCGTGCGCATCAACTGCATCTCGCCCGGCTATGTGGCCACCCCGCCGCTGCAGAAGGCGATCGATGCGGGCCAGCGCGATCCCCACCTTCCGGAGGAGGCCGCCGCCATGGGCCGGCTGGTGCGGGCTGAGGAAATCGGCAAGGTCGCGGCTTTCCTGCTGTCCGAGGAGGCGAGCGCCGTCACCGGCATCAACATGCCGGTGGATTGCGGCTGGCTGGTGGGCTCCCACATGGGCACCTATGGCGGTGTCCGCCCTGCGCGCGCATGAACGCATTCCGCCCGCTTGCACGCAACCTTCGGCTTGCAGCGGCGCAATGGCAGGCGGGTTCCTGAATCCCTAGATCAGAACCAGAAATGCAGAGGCGTGTCGCGGTTTGGGGATGTTCCCGACCGTGACGCGCCGGTCCGCAGTCATGAGAGCGCGCGCAAAGGGCTGAGATTGCACGGCAATCACACGCTCATGCCGCCCAGGAGATCCCCGTGCCCCAGCTTGAACTTGGTCTTGATACCTTTGGCG
>NCCY01000236.1 GCA_002279855.1 Rhizobiales bacterium 12-68-15 | reverse complement strand
AGGAATGCGCTCGGGCTGTATCCCTTCAGTTTGGATTGCCGAAGGGATTCATCAATGAACTGATCGAGGGTCATCTGGCCTTTCAACAGCCAAGGGCTGTTTCAGTCGCTGGAACGGCGGATGGCCAGTTCCGCATCGGCGATGGCGTCCGGGGTGCCCACATGCATCCAGATGCCGTCGAGCCGGAGCCCGAACAGCCGGCCCGCTTCGGCCGCCCGGTCGAACACGAGGTTGAGCGAGAAGGCGCCGTCGGGCGTGCCGTCGAACAGGCGCGGCGCGAAGATGCCGGCACCGGCATAGACGAAGGGCGACACCAGCCGCTCGGGACGGCGCGTGAGGCGGCCGTCCTGATCCATCAGGAAGTCGCCGATTCCGTCATAGCCGACCGAGACCGAGGTGGCCGCCACCAGCAGCAGGCAGTCCATCCGCTCGGGATCGAACGCCTCCATCAGCCGCGCCAGATTGGGGTGCAGGCCCTCGATCCAGATGGTGTCGGAATTGATGGCGACGAAGGGACCGGGGCCGAGCAGCGGCAGCGCCCGCCGGGTGCCGCCGCCGGTCTCCAGCAGCGCGTCGCGCTCGTCGGAGAAGGTCAGGCGCGGGGCGCCCTGCCGCGCGCGCGCCACCTCCACGAGGGGCTTGGGGCGCGTGTCGGTCAGGGGACGCATGCGGGTGCCCTTGCCCGCCGCCAGCACCATGGCCTTGCTGATGGTCACGAATGGAAGTCCTTCGCTGGCAGCACCGCCTCGTACCAGGTGCGCAGCGAGCCCAGTTCCTGGTGCCCGAGACAGCGCGTCAGATACCGCCGGATGCGCGGCAGGTGGCGCAGATAATGGGGTTTTCCGTCCCGCTGGTTGAGGCGGGCGAAGATGCCGAGAATCTTGGTGGCGCGCTGCGCGCCCATCAGCGCGTAGAGATGGGCAAAGCCGCGCGCGTCAAACGTGGGGTCAGCGCCGCGCCGGTGGCGCACATATTGCCCGACCAGATGCAGTTCGAGGCTTTCCGGAATGTCCAGCCGCGCATCCTGCGCCAGCGAGGCCACGTCATAGGCCGCCGGGCCCAGAACCGCGTCCTGGAAATCGATCAGCCCCACGCGCGCAAGGCCCTCGCGGCCCTCCAGCCACATGAGGTTGGGCGAATGATAGTCCCGCAGCACCCAGGTCTGCGGCTCGTTCACGGCGGGGGCCAGTGCGTTGCGCCAGAGCATGAGGCCTTCCTCGCGCACCACCTGATCGATGGAGACGCCCCGGAACGGCAGATACCAGTCCAGCATCAGCTCCACCTCGATGAGGAGGGCGTCCATGTCGTAGACGGGAAGCACATGCTCGATCTGCGGTGTCACCGGGAGAACGGAGGGAAGCCTGCGGCCATGGAGAGCGGCCAGCACTTCCACCGCCGCCTCGTAACGGGCCTTGATAGGCGCAGGCGGTGACCCTTCGATGACGCCTTCGTCGCCGAAATCCTCGGTGATGAGCAGGCCCCGCTCCAGATCGGCGGCGTGGATCTGCGGCGCGGAGAAGCCCTCCGCCGCCAGCCCCTGCGCCACCGCCACGAAGGCGCTCACATCCTCCGCCAGATGCGCGAGGCGGCTGTAGGGCAGGCCGCGCTTCACCGGTGGGCCATCGGCCCGGCGCGGCGCGTTCATCAGCACGGCGGACCGCTCGGGCAGGACGAGGCGGGCATAGGACCGGCTGGAGGCGTCGCCCTGCATGTAGCGGCGCTCGGCCGCGCCGAACCCGGCCGAGGCGATCAGCGCCTCCGCCGCCTCGAACCGCTCCAGTCGCGCGGCGAAGCTGCCCCGGCCCAAAAGGATGGCGGTGCGCGCGGCGGCGCCGCCCTCGGGCGCGGCTTCAAGAATGATGTCGAGGCGCTCGTCCGGCAGGTGGCTCTCGGCGCGGTAGGGCCATTCCACGATGACGATGGCGCCCTCGGTCGCCTCCTCCCAGCCGATCTCGTCCAGCTCTTCCGGCTCCTCCACGCGGTAGAGGTCCGCATGGACCACCCGTCCGCGCGGCAGGTCATAGGGAATGAGCAGCGAGAAGGTGGGGCTCGGGACTTCCGCCTCCGGATCGGTGGCGAGCGCGCGGATCAGCGCGCGGGCGAATTCCGTCTTGCCCGCGCCGAGATCGCCGGACAGCGCGATCAGGTCGCCGGACGACAGCCAGGGCGCCAGCGCGCCGGCCAGCATGCGGGTGGCGGCGAGGTCCGGAAGGTCCACGTCATAGGCGTCCGGGTGGTCGTCCCGCCGGGTGATGCGCAGGGTCATTCGGCCGCCTCCCGGCGCGGCTGCGCCTCGAAGGGAAAGACGCAGACGGCCAGCGCCCCGCCGCCGGGGGCGGTGGCGAGGGAAATGGAGCCGCCATGGAGTTCCATGAACGAGCGCACGATGGACAGGCCGAGCCCGACGCCCGCGCGGCTGCGGCCCACGGGCCGGGCCTCGAAACGCTGGAACAGGGTCTGCGCGATCTCGGCCGCGATGCCCGGTCCCTGGTCCCGCACCGTCAGGGCCACGCCGTCCGCCCGGCGCTCGGCGCCGAGCGTCACGGTACCGCCCTGCGGGGAGGCGGCGATGGCGTTGGAGACGAGATTGAACAGCACCTGCCGCACCCGGCGCGCATCGCCCCGGAAGCGCCCGGCATCGGCAGCGGCCGCAATCACGAGGCGCACGCCCGCCTCTTCCAGCAGGTCGCGCACCGCATCGGGCACGCTGTCGAGGATCTCGCGCACCTCCACCTCGCCGAGGTCGAGGTCCATGCCGCCGGCGTCGATGGTGGCGAGGTCCAGAATGTCGTCGATGAGCGCGCGCAGCGTGTCGGAGGACTGGCGGACATGGCCGAGGAATTCGCTCTGGCGGTCGGTCAGCGCGCCGAAGGCCGGCTCGCCCAGCATGTGGGCATAGCCGATCAGCGAATTGAGCGGCGTGCGCAGGTGATAGGAGACGTGGCCGACAAAGGCGTTCTTCAGCGCGTCCGCCGCCTCCAGCGCCTCATTGCGCTCGATCAGCGCACGCTCCACCTGCACGCTGTCGGTCACGTCGCGGAACGTCACCATGGTTCCGCCGTCCGGCAGGGGCTGGGCGGCGCCGTCCAGCACGCGGCCGTCGGCGCGTTCCAGCCGCAGCGCCTCGCCCTTGCGATGCTCGATGGCGGTGACCACCGCCCGGATGCGCGCCCAGGCGCGGGTCTCGCCATGGAGCGGCCGGCACATGGCGGCCACCGCATCGATATGGGGCTTGTCGCCCAGCGCCTGCGCGGTCAGCGACCACAGCGCGAGGAAGGCCTGATTGTAGAGCCGCAGCCGGCCGTCCGAGCCGAACACCGCCACCGCCTCGGCGAGGCCGTCCAGCGTCTCGCCCTGGATGCGAATGAGGCTGTTGTAGCGGCTCTCCAGCGCCACATGCTCGGAGACATCCTCGAACAGATAGGTGACGCCGCCTTCCGCATTGGGCGTGGCGACGGTGCGCAGCATCTGCCCGCCGGGCAGATGCCACCAGTCATGCACCGGCTCCACCGCGCGATAGGCCTCGCGCAGATGCTCGCGCCAGGCGCGGAAATCGGCCTGCTCGGGCACCCGGCGGCGGGTGCGTAGATGTTCCAGGATCTCGCTCTCGGTGGGCCGGGCGTCGAGGAACGGGGCGTCGAGATCGAACAGCCGCTCATAGGCGGCATTGTGGAACATCAGCCGCTCGTCGGCGCCGAACATCACGACGGCGGTGGCAAGCTGGTCCAGCGTGCGGCGATGGGCGGTGACTGTGCGCTCGATCTCGCGCTTCAGCGCCTCTTCCTCGGTCACGTCGATGGCAAGGCCGGCGCCGCCGCGCTCGAACACCTCCAGCACGCGCCGCTGCCCGCCGGAGACCACGCGGGCCCGGGCGCGATGGTCGCTGCCGCCGCGACGGGCGAGCGCCGCCGCCTCCCGCAAAGGCTGGTCCAGAAGCTCCACATGCCGCTCCACCGCCTCGGCGGGGGACGCGGCGCCCACGGCTGCGGCGAAGGCGGCGTTGACGCCGGCAAGCTGGCCGTCCGCATCCCGCAGCCAGGCCGGCTGCGGCAGGGCCGCCACAAGGGCGGCGGCCTCCGGAGCGGGAATGGCGCCGGCCACGTCCTGGTCCGTCACCTTGCGGGCCAGCAGCAGGCGGCATCCGCCCGTCGCCCGGCCTTCGATTTCCATGCGGCGCCCGTCCGCGCCGGTCACGCGCAGCCGGAACCCCTCGCCCGATTTCTCAAGCCGGGCCAGCGGCGCGGTGAGGGCGCCGAGCGCGGCCGGGCCGAGCCATGCCGCAAGATCGGGAACGCCATCCGGCTCCCGCTGCGCGGCGAGCGCGGACCCGAAGGCGGACGGGGCGGCGCCGAAGGACCAGATGATGCCGCCATCCGCATCGGCGGCGAGCAGCGTGCGCAGGCCGAGCACCTCGGCGCGCGCGGCGGCCAGGGAGCGGGCGCGCTCCAGCGCCACCCGGTCGGCGCGGCGCTGCCGCAGGCCATGCCAGCCGGCAAGCGCCACCGCTGCGGCGCAGCCGCCGATGGCCAGGGCTGTAAGAAGGGCGTCTTCCACGGAGGGACCTGCGAGGGGAAGGGCGAGCGCACCGTTGGTGCCCGCCAGCAGGGCGGCCACCGCCCCGGCGGTCCGAAGCCGGGCCGTGCTCCGGTCTCGATCCGCCTTGCGCGCGTCCATTCCAGCCGGCCCCTGAATTCTGCGGAAATTAGGCCCTGGAGCGCATCCGGAGGCCGCGAATCAGCAAGACTTTAGAGCACCGGCCGCGCGGAGTGCACCGCAATCTGACGCGGCCGGGCTCCGGCGCATCCTGCACCGTCAAAGGTTCATTAACCGTAAATGCCGCCGCCCCGCCGCACGGCCGGGGTGAACCTCACCCCGGCTCCGGCGGACGCGGTCAGAGGCCCTCGAACAGCGCTGTGGAAAGATACCGCTCGGCGAAGGACGGCACGATCACCACGATGCTCTTGCCCTCCATGTCGGGCCGGGCGCCGATCTCCAGCGCCGCCGCCATGGCCGCGCCGGAGGAGATGCCGCCGGGAATGCCCTCGTAGCGGGCCAGCGCGCGGGCGGTCTCGAAGGCAGTCTGGTTGCCCACGGTCATCACTTCGTCGATCACCGCGCGGTCCAGCACCTCCGGCACGAAGCCGGCGCCGATGCCCTGGATCTTGTGGGGGCCGGGCTGCCCGCCGGAGAGAACCGGGCTGTCTTCCGGCTCCACCGCCACCATCTTCAGCGACGCCTTGCGGGGCTTGAGCACCTGTCCGATGCCGGTGATGGTGCCGCCGGTGCCGACGCCGGAGACCACCACGTCCACCGCACCGTTGGTGTCGTTCCAGATTTCCTCCGCCGTGGTGCGGCGGTGGACGGAGGGGTTGGCCTTGTTCTTGAACTGCTGGGGCATCACCGCGCGCGGCAGTTCCCGCAGCAGCTCCTCGGCGCGGGCGACGGCGCCCTTCATGCCGAGCGGCGCGGGGGTGAGAACCAGTTC
>NCCY01000235.1 GCA_002279855.1 Rhizobiales bacterium 12-68-15 | reverse complement strand
GATACGCGCGGCATGATCCGCCAGCACCAGTTCACCAAGGTGGAACTGGTCTCCATCACCACGCCGGAACAGGCGCTGGAGGAGCATGACCGCATGCTCGCCTGCGCCGAGGCGGTGCTGAAGGCGCTGGACCTGCATTATCGCGTGGTGACGCTGTGCACCGGCGACATGGGCTTCGCCTCGCAGAAGACCTACGACATCGAGGTGTGGCTGCCGGGGCAGAATGCGTTCCGGGAAATCTCCTCCTGCTCGGTCTGCGGCGATTTCCAGGCCCGGCGCATGAATGCCCGCTTCCGCCCCAAGGACGGCAAGGGCCCGCGCTTCGTCCACACGCTCAACGGCTCGGGCGTGGCGGTGGGCCGCGCGCTGGTGGCGGTGCTGGAGACCTACCAGCAGGAAGACGGCTCCGTGGTCGTCCCCGAGGCGCTGAAGCCCTATATGGGCGGCCTCACCCGCATCGAGAAGGCCGGCTGAGGCCGGCGGCACAGCAACAGGGACAGACCCCATGCGCATCCTCGTGACCAACGACGACGGCATCCACGCCCCCGGCCTCGATTCCTGCGTGCGCATCGCTCAGGCGCTGTCGGACGATGTCTGGGTGGTGGCGCCGGAATTTGACCAGTCCGGCGTCGCGCATTCCCTGTCTTTGTCCGATCCGCTGCGCCTGCGCGAGGTGGCCCCGAAGCGCTTCGCGTTGAAGGGCACGCCCACGGATTGCGTCATCATGGCGGTGCGGCACATCCTCGATGCCCCGCCCGACCTCATCCTCTCCGGCGTCAACCGGGGCCAGAACATCGCCGAGGACGTGAGCTATTCCGGCACGGTGGCGGGGGCCATCGAGGGCACCATCCTCGGCATTCCTTCGGTCGCGCTCTCGCAGGCGTTCGGACCGGCGACGCGGGACAATCCCAGCTACGAGACCGCCGAAGCCTATGGCCCCGGCGTGGTCCGCACCGTGCTGAAGGAAGGCATTCCCGCCGGCATCGTCATCAATGTGAACTTTCCCGACCGGCTGCCCGCCGAGGTGGAGGGCATCGCGGTGGCGGCGCAGGGCAAGCGCGACCAGAAGCTGATGCGCATCGAGGCGCGCCGCGACGGGCGCAACAATCCCTATTTCTGGATCGCCTTCGAGCGCCGGGTCCACTCCACCTCGCCCGGCACCGACCTGCGGGCGCTGGACGAGGGGCGCATCTCCGTCACCCCGCTGCGGGTGGACCAGACCGACGAGCCGTTCATGACCCGCCTCGCGCAGGTATTCGACGCGGCGCCGCTGGAAAAGGCGGGCTGACGCCCGCTCGCTTGCCGTAGCGGGCCTTCGCTGCTAAGAGCCCCCGTCCGCGCTGCGGCGCGGATCTTTCCGAATTCTAGAAGACAGGACAATGCCCATGGCGATCGAGCGCACCTTCTCGATCATCAAGCCCGATGCGACGCGCCGCAATCTCACCGGCGCCGTCAACGCCGTCATCGAGAAGGCGGGACTGCGCATCGTCGCCCAGAAGCGCATCGAAATGACCCGCGCGCAGGCCGAGACCTTCTACGGCGTGCACCGTGAACGTCCGTTCTTCGGCGATCTCGTCGCTTTCATGACCTCCGGCCCCGTGGTCGTCCAGGTTCTGGAAGGCGAAGGCGCGGTTGCCAAGTATCGCGAAGTGATGGGCGCCACCAACCCGGCCAATGCGGCCGAAGGCACCCTGCGCAAGCTGTTCGCCGAATCCATCGAGGCGAATTCCGCGCACGGCTCCGACAGCGTCGAGAACGCGGCGATCGAGATCGCCCAGTTCTTCTCCGGCAACGAAATCGTCGGCTGAAATCTTGCGGTGCGGCTGTTCTCAGCCGCGCCGCAGCATTCTTTTTGCGCTTGCTGCGTCCGGTTTTTGTTGTCGGACCATTGCGCGTCCTTTAGCTTTCCTTCGGCATCCATAATACAGAGCGCAAAACGCCGTATGCCATTGAGGAAGCGGCAGGCGAGAGCACGGTCCGGTCGGATTGCCCCGCAATCGGAACGGTAAACCGCTCTCTATCAGTGATTTTGAGGCTGATTCACCGTTCGGTTTGGCTCAAGCTGTCCGGCTCAGGCTCTCGGAAGGGGTAGGGGCACGATGTCGTTCGATTCTCCGGCGCTGTGGCTGGCGCTGCTGCAAATCATCTGGATCAACATCCTTCTGTCGGGCGACAACGCTGTGGTCATCGCCATGGCGTGCCGCTCGCTGCCGGAAAAGACCCGCAAGTGGGGCATCATTTCCGGCGCCGGCGTCGCCGTCGGCCTGCGCATCATCTTCACCGGCATCGTGGCGACCCTGCTTGCTCTGCCCTGGCTGAAGCTGATCGGCTCGCTGGCGCTCATGTACATCGCCGTGGACCTCGCGCTGCCCAACGAGGCCGGCGACGAGACGGTGGAAGCCAGCGACAGCCTGTGGAAGGCTATCGGCACGGTTGCCATCGCCGACATCGTGATGAGCCTCGACAACGTGGTCGCCGTGGCGGCGGTTGCCAATGGCAGCTGGTTCCTGCTGATCGTGGGCCTTGCGATCTCCATCCCGCTGATCGTGGCCGGCTCGTCGCTGGTCATGAAGGTGCTCGACCGCTTTCCCTTCCTGGTCTGGGCGGGCGCCGCCCTGCTTGGGTGGGTGGCCGGCGAGATGCTGCTCACTGATGTGGCCATCAGCTCCCGCATTGGCGGGGAAGACGTGGCTCACCATTGGGCATATCCTGTGGCAGGCGCCAGCGCGCTCCTCGTGGTGGGCATCGCCTACACGGTCGGGCGGCTGCGCAAGGCCAGGGCGCACGCTGAATAAAGAGAAGCACGTGCGGAGTTGAAGGGGCGAATTTCGTCCCTTTTTCTTCGCGCTCAAGCTTCCGTTACGGAATTTCGCAAGCGCGAAGGCTTTGTCCGGAGCGCGTCCTACCCCATCCAAAGCCGCGAATACCAAGAGGGACCGCGATGGATTTTTCCTCTCCGACATTCTGGCTGTCGCTGATGCAGATCATCTGGATCGATCTGCTTCTGTCGGGCGACAATGCCGTGGTCATTGCTCTGGCCTGCCGCTCCCTGCCGGAGAAACAGCGCCGCTGGGGCATCCTGCTGGGTGCCGGCGCCGCCGTGGGCCTGCGCATCATCTTCGCCCTGGTCGTGTCCTACCTGCTCGGCGTGCCGCTGCTGAAGGTGGTCGGCGGCCTGCTGCTGCTGTGGATCGCCACCAAGCTGATCACCGACGGTGATGGCGATGCCCATGAGGTTGCCGCCTCCGACAGCCTCTGGAAGGCCGTGCGCACCATCGCCATCGCGGACGCGGTCATGAGCCTCGACAATGTGGTGGCGATTGCCGCCGCTTCCCGCGGTCATCCCGAACTGTTTATCTTCGGCCTGCTGCTCACGATCCCGCTCATCATCGCCGGCTCGCAGCTCGTCATGGCCATCCTGACCCGCTTCCCGATCCTCGTCTGGGCCGGCGCCGCGCTGCTCGGCTGGATTGCGGGCGAGATGGTGGTGGGCGATGTCATGTCGCTCCAGTACATGCAGAGCTACAATCCCGAACTGGTGAAGCCCGACGCGGACTCGCCCATCGGCATCAAGCCGGCGGACCTGCCCCACTACCTCGCCAGCGCCGTCGGTGCGGTGTTCGTTGTGGCCGTGGGCTGGCTGCTGCGCAGCCGGCAGCGGGCACACGCGGCCTGAGTGCGGCTGCCTCCTGTCCCGCCCCGTGCGGGCGGGACAGGGGAATAACGACATGGATCATGGCCGGGCCTTGTCCCGGCCATGATGCGTTCTGGAAGACGTCGAGACTGCGCCCGTCTATGATGCGCGCCTGTTCGCGTGAGCTTCGAGACGCAAGATGAACAAGCACGTGGCGATCCGCGCCTCCGCCTGCCCCCATGACTGCCCCTCCACCTGCGCGCTGGAGGTGGAGATCCGGGAGGATGGCCGCATCGGCCGGGTGCGCGGGGCCGCCGACAACAGCTACACGGCCGGTGTCATCTGCGCCAAGGTCGCCCGCTATGCGGAGCGCGCCCACCATCCCGACCGCCTCACCGTGCCGCTCGCCCGCACCGGGCCGAAGGGCTCCGGCCAGTTCGCGCCGATCTCGTGGGATGACGCGCTGGACCGCATCGCGCAGGCGCTGCTGGAGGCGGAGCGCAGCTTTGGCGCACAGTCGGTGTGGCCCTATTATTATGCCGGCACCATGGGCCACGTCATGCGCGACGGGCTCAACCGGCTGACCCACGCCAAGGGCTATTCCCGCTTCTTTTCCACCATCTGCGTCAACCCCGCCTGGAGCGGCTACATGGCCGGCACCGGCCGGCTGGCGGGCGCCGACCCGCGCGAGATGGGGCGCTCCGACCTCGTGACCATCTGGGGCACCAATGCTGTGGCGACCCAGGTCAATGTCATGACCCATGCGGTGAAGGCGCGGAAGGAGCGGGGGGCGAAGATCGCGGTGGTGGATGTCTATCGCACCCCCACCATGGAGCAGGCGGACATTCCCCTGCTGCTGCGCCCCGGCACGGATGGCGCGCTCGCCTGCGCCATCATGCATGTGCTGTTCCGCGACGGCCTCGCGGACCGGGACTATCTCGCCCGCTACGCCAATGGCACGGACGAACTGGAAGACCACCTGCGCACCCGCGATCCGCACTGGGCGGCGGTCATCACCGGGCTGGAGGCGGCGGAGATCGAGGCCTATGCCGCGCTGGTGGGACAGACCCCGCGCGCCTATTTCCGCCTCGGCTACGGCCTCTCCCGCAGCCGCAACGGCGCGGTGAACATGCATGCGGTGGCGTGCATTCCCGTGGTGTCCGGCGCCTGGCAGCATGAAGGCGGCGGGGCGTTCCATTCCAATACCGGCATCTACCAGTTGCGGAAGGGCATGATCGAGGGGCTGGACCGG
>NCCY01000234.1 GCA_002279855.1 Rhizobiales bacterium 12-68-15 | reverse complement strand
ACGATGACGCCCTCCTGGTCCAGCAGCCAGGCAATGGCCATCTGCGCGGCGGTGGCGCCGTGCTTGCGGCCAAGCGCGGCCAGCGTCTCGTCGCTCGCGGCGCGGCCCTGCGCCAGCGGGGCATAGGCGGTGAGGGGAATGCCCTTGCCGCGCAGCCAGGACAGCAGCGGCGCCTGCGACAGGAAGGGGTGATATTCCACCTGGAGGGCGGCGATGGGGGCGCCGATCTCGTCCACCGCCTTGCGCATCATGGGCAGGGTGAAGTTGCACACGCCGATGGCGCGCGTCAGGCCGCGCTCGCGCAGGCCCTCCAGCGCGGCGAGGGTGGCGGCCATGTCCATGCCCTTGGCGGGCCAGTGGATCATGTAGAGGTCCACATGGTCCAGCTTCAGCTTGGACAGGCTGGTCTCGAACGCGCGCTCCAGCGCATCGGGGGCGAGATCCGCGTGCCAGACCTTGGTGGTGACGAACAGCTCGTCCCGCTTCACGCCCGACGCGGCAAGGGCGGCGCCCACCGCCTCCTCATTCTCATACATGGCGGCGGTGTCGATGTGGCGGAAGCCGAGGGCGATGGCGCTCTCCACCGCCGGCTGCGCCGCTGCGCCCGGCATGCGATAGGTACCGTAGCCACGCCCTGCGTGGCGATTGCGTCCGTCATGCGGTGTGCTCCGTGCAGAAGGCGGGAGGGCGGCCGGGGCCGCGAGGCGGCGGCGCCGGGGAATCGGCGCGCGTCCCATCATCGCGCCGGACGCAGGCCGCGTCACCTTATCGATCGATCACATATCCGCGCTTGCGCCGGCGAAGGGGCCATGATCCCGCCGCGCGGTCTTGACCTCCCGCCATTTCTCCGTCCACGCTGGCCTGGAAAGCTTAAGTTGAAGTTGTTTCAGGCTTGAGCGGTGGCTTGCGTACATTTCATGTTCACGGATGCAGGCTGTTGCGGTAGGGGGGTCTGGCGGCAGCCGGATTTTATCTTTATGCCATTGCGATGGATAAGTAAGTTAGCGCCGTTTGCGGAGTTTCCCGTTCGGCCCATGGAAGGTCAGCCTCTTGCATCGTGCCGATACGCCTCCCTATCCGTGGATGACGCTCGGCGGTGCCTGTGCCGGGATCATCCGTGCGTTCGACTGGTCGAAGACCTCGCTCGGCCCCATCGAAGCGTGGCCCGGGCATCTGTGCTCGACGGTGTCCACGCTGGTCAATTCGCCGATCCCCAAGGTGCTCATGTGGGGCCCGGACCATGTGATGGTCTATAATGACGGCTATGCGGTGATCGCCGCAGGCAACCATCCCAAGGCGCTGGGCGGGCGGGTGGACCAGATCTGGCCGGAGATCTGGGACTTCAACTCCCGCGTCATCGCGGCCGGGATGCGTGGCGAGGTGCAGAGCTTTCGCGACCAGCACATGGTGCTGCACCGCAACGGCGCGCCCGAGGATGTCTATTTCGACCTGTTCTACACGCCTGTTCTCGATTCCAGCGGCGTCCCCGGCGGCGTGATGTGCACCGTGCTGGAGACGACGCAGCGCCTCGCCGCCGAACGGGACCTGCGCGCCAGCAACGGGCGTTTCCGCGCGGCGATGAATGCGGTGAACGGTGTTCTCTGGACCAACAGCGCCGACGGCCGGATGGTGGGCGAGCAGGCCGGCTGGTCGGCCCTCACGGGACAGACCTTCGAACAGTCGCAGGGCTATGGCTGGGCCGATGCGGTCCATCCCGACGATGCCGAGCCCACGGTCGCGGCGTGGAAACGGGCGGTGGAGACCCGCTCCATCTTCATCTTCGAGCATCGTGTCCGCCGCCGTGACGGCGAGTGGCGGCATTTTTCCATCCGGGCGGTGCCGATCTGCGACGAGGATGGCGAGATCACCGAATGGGTCGGCGTGCACACCGACATCACCGAGCAGCGCGCCGCCGAGGATGCCCTGCGCGCGCATGCCCGCACGCTGGAGCGCGAGGTGCGCCATCGCGAGCGTGCGGAAGAGCAGTTGCGCTCCCTGAACGAGACCCTGGAATGCCGTGTCGCCGCCGCCGTGGAGGAGCGCCGGCAGGCGCTTGCCGCGCTCGCGCAGGCCCAGAAGATGGAGACGGTGGGCCAGCTGACGGGCGGCGTTGCGCACGATTTCAACAATCTCCTCCAGGTGGTCTCTGGCAATCTCCAGCTTCTGGCGCGGGATCTCGCCGGCAATGAGCGGGCCGAGCGGCGCATCGCCAGTGCCATGGAGGGGGTGCAGCGCGGCTCCAAGCTCGCCGCCCAGCTTCTCGCCTTCGGGCGGCGGCAGGCGCTGGAGCCCAAGGTGGTCAATGTCACCCGCTTCGTGCGCGGCATGGATGAAATGCTGCGCCGGGCCATCGGCGAGGGCATCGAGATCGAGACCATCGCCTCGGGCGGCCTCTGGAACACCTTCATCGACCCGACCCAGATCGAGAATGCGCTGCTCAACCTCGCCATCAATGCGCGCGACGCCATGGACGGGCAGGGCAGGCTCACCATCGAACTCGGCAATGCCACCCTGGACGAGGACTATGCCCTCGTGAATTCGGAGGCGGTGCCGGGGCAGTATGTGATGCTGGCGGTGACCGATACCGGCTGCGGCATGCCGCCGGACATCCTTGAAAAGGTGTTCGAGCCGTTCTTCTCCACCAAGGCGGAAGGCAAGGGGTCGGGGCTTGGCCTGTCCATGGTCTACGGCTTCGTGAAGCAGTCCGGCGGCCATGTGAAGATCTATTCGGAAGTGGGACACGGCACCACCATCCGCCTCTATCTGCCCCGCGCCATGGAGCGGGAAGACGTTGAAGTCGCCACCATCAGCCCGGACGTGACGGGCGGCAGCGAGACGATCCTCGTGGTGGAAGACGACGAAGGGGTGCGCGCCACGGTGGTGGAGATGCTGACCGACCTCGGCTATCGCGTGCTGAAGGCGGTGGATGCGCAATCCGGCCTCAACGTGGTGGAAAGCGGCATTCCCATCGATCTCCTGTTCACCGACGTGGTGATGCCGGGGCCGCTGAAGAGCACGGAACTCGCCCGCAAGGCGAAGGAGCGGCTGCCGGGCATCGCCGTGCTGTTTACCTCCGGCTATACGGAAAATTCCATCGTCCATGGCGGGCGGCTGGATGCGGGGGTGGATCTGTTGTCCAAGCCCTATACCCGCGAAGCCCTGGCACGGAAGGTGCGCCATGTGCTCGCCAACGAGCGCCAGCGCGCCAATGCCATCCAGAAGGCCGCTCCTGCGGCGAAGGCTCCCGACATGTCCGATGCGTCCACGGCATCCTGCACCGTCCTGCTGGTGGAAGACGATGCCCTCATCCGGTTCAGCGCGGCCGAGATGCTGCGCGAGGCGGGGTTCTCGGTGGTCGAGGCCGCCCACGGGGAAGACGCGCTACGGCTGCTGGAGCGGGCGACCATCCAGATCCTGATGACCGACATGAACCTGCCGGGCATGTCGGGGCGCGAGGTGGCGCAGAAGGTGCGGGAGAAGGTGCCGGGCGTGCGCGTGGTGTTCGCCACCGGCGAGGGGCATGTGGCGGATGCGGGCGATGCCACCGTGCTGCGCAAGCCCTATGACATGCGCGACCTGATCAAGGCCCTGGAGCCGCTGCGCCGGTGACCGTCGCGGGTACGCGCACCCGCCGGACCCAACCGAGAATGATCGATGCCCGGCCTCCCGCCGGGCATTCGCGTTTCTGGCGCCCGCAACTCCCGCAGATCGCGGGGGCACACGCTCGACAGGCCGGAATCGCGGGCACCCGGGCCGTATGCCGGATATCGCTTGATACCATCTCGCCAAGGACAGCCGTCGTAACGGCGCGGCGATATGTGGCAGGATTCAAGGTTTAAACTATAAATATCAAACCATGGAATAATTTCAACATATAGAATGTATACAATACTTTTTGCTAAATTTTTTAACGCGAATATTAAATCCGGTATCAGATGAAAGTGACTTGAATTCAAGCAAGTGAGCATCGTCACTTTGAATGTGAATTCAGGAAAGTGACATGACGTTTTCACGGGTGGGGTAACGACCCTGCGTTGCAGAGGGTGCGTGCGATTTCCGGCTGGCGCCTCCGCTCTCGTGCTGTCACTATTATGGGCATGCCTATCGCGTAGGCATGGGTCGTCCGGGAACGCCAGCCGGCCGGTCTCCTGAGAAGTCTCGTTGGAACCCGATGATGGCGCGTGCCCTGTGGACCTGCTGTGGCGGTCCGGTGCGCGCCCCGAGGTGGAGCCGTCATGCTTGAGCGTGCGAGTCGAACGTCTGACTTCATCCTGATCGACGATATCGATGTGTCCTATGGCGACGGCGCGGACGAGGTGCTGGCGGTCAAGGGCGCGTCCATGGCCATTCACGAGGGCGAGTTCGTCGCCATCGTCGGGCCGAGCGGCTGCGGCAAGTCCACCATCCTCAAGGTGGTGTCGGGCCTGCACCGCATCAGCCGGGGCTCGGCCCGGCTGGAGGGGCAGGAGATTGTCGGCCCCACCAAGATCTGCGGCATGGCGTTTCAGAACGCCACCCTGCTGCCGTGGCGCACCGCACTGGACAATGTGCTGCTCTCGCTCGAAATCTCCCCCGCCACCGAGCGTGACTATCGCAGCCGCAAGGCCGAGTACCGGGAGATGGCGATGGACATCCTCGCCCTCGTCGGCCTCAAGGATTTCGCCTCCAAATATCCCTGGGAACTCTCCGGCGGCATGCAGCAACGGGTGTCGCTCTCCCGCGCGCTCATCCACAAGCCGCGCCTGCTGCTGCTGGACGAGCCGTTCGGCGCGCTGGATGCCTTCACCCGCGAAGACCTCTGGAACGTGCTGCAAAAGCTCTGGTTCGAGCTGCGCCCGACCGTGATCCTGGTGACCCATGACCTGCGCGAGGCGGTCTATCTGGCGGATACCGTCTATGTCTTCTCGCCCCGTCCGGGCCAGATCCTGTCGCGCACCGCCATCGACATTCCCCGTCCCCGCAATCTCGAAACCACCTTCGAACCCGGCTTCCAGGAGATGGTGACCGGGCTGCGGCAGCAGATCCAGAGGCCGGCGTCATGAGGAAGAAGAAGAACCACAACAAGGTTCTGGTGCCGCTGGGCATCACCATCGCCTTCTTCCTGCTGTGGGAGGTGCTGTGCTGGGCGCTGAAGGTGGATGTGTTCGTGCTGCCGCGCCCGAGCGTCATCATCGCGTCCATGTGGGAGCATCACGCCGTCATCGTCTCCAACTCGCTCCAGACCTTCGTCACCACCATGCTCGGCTTCGGCCTTGCGGTGGTGGTGGGATTGCTCCATCGCCTTCTTCCCCATCATGGTCAATGTGGCGACCGGCCTTGCCAATATGGAGCCGGAGCTGCGCGACGTGCTGCGCGCCCTCGGCGCGCGCAAGTCGCACATTCTCTGGAAGGTGGGCGTGCCCCGCTCCATGCCGTTCTTCTTCGCCTCGCTGAAGGTGGCCATCGGCATGGCCTTCATCGGCTCGGTCGTGTCCGAGACCATGGCCTCCAACAACGGCATCGGCTTCCTGATGATGACGGCGAGCGCGCGGTTCGACGTACCGCTGGTGTTCGCGGGCCTGTTCGTGATCGCGATCATGGGCGTCGGCATGTACGAGTTTTTCGCCGCTCTGGAACGCCGCGTCACCTTCTGGGCCATGCGAAACCAGGAACTGGTGTCCTGATGCACAAGCGTCCGGACATCCGCCCGGACGCATGACCGGCTCCGCCCGAAGACGCAAAGCGCGCGGGCGGCACTTTCCCCTTCCAGTGGAGACCCTTGAGCCATGCTGACCGACCTTCGAAACACGGGCGCCCTGGCCGGTGCCCTGCTGTGCTCCGCCCTTCTCATCACCAGCGCGCCGGCATCGGCGCAGGTGGAGAAGAAGGACATCAAGATCAGCCTCGACTGGGCCTTCCAGGGTCCGCAATCCATCTGGACGCTCGCGGAAGCCAAGGGCTATTTCAAGCGCGAGGGGCTGAACGTCACCATCGACCGCGCCTCCGGCTCCAACGAGACCGTCACCCGCGTGGCGTCCGGCGCCTATGATTTCGGCTGGGGCGACTTCCCCACCATGGTCAAGTATGACGCCACCAATCCCGGCAACCGGCTGATGGGCGTCTACATGTCCGGCGACAATTCGCCGAACGCCATCATGACCATCAAGGGCAAGGGACCGGCGACCCCGAAGGAGCTGGAAGGCAGGACGCTGGGCTCCACCGCCGGCAGCGCCGCCAACGCCATGTTCCCGCTGTTCGCGGAGAAGGTGGGCATCGACCCGGCCAAGGTGCAGTGGAAGATGGTGAGCGGCGCCCTGCGCGAGCCCATGCTGGTGCGCGGCGAGGTGGATGGCGTCGCGGGCTTCGTGACCTCCTCCTTCATGAGCCTCGTGGAGCTGAAGGTGCCCGCGCAGGACATCATCGTCATGAACTACAACGATTACGGCCTCAGCCAGTATGGCACCACCATCTGGACCAAGGCCGACTTCGTGGCCGCAAACCCCAAGACGGTCGCGGCCGTGGTGCGCGCCTACAACGCGGCGCTGAAGGATGCCATCGCCGATCCCGATGCGGCGGTGCAGACGCTGAAGGCGCGGGACGGCCTGCTCAACATGGACATCGAGTGCAAGCGCCTCATGGTCTCGCTCGCCCTCACCGCCACGCCCAATTTCGAGAAGGCGGGGCTGAGCACGGTGGACGAGGCGCGCCTTGTGAACTCCATCGGCGAGATCCGCCGGGTGTTCAACTTCAAGGACGAAATCCCCGCCGACACCGTCTTCACCTCCCGCTTCCTGCCGCCGGTGGCGGAGCGCATGCCGCCGAAGCTCGGCGCCTGCAAGGCGGGCTGATCCTCATGTCCGGAGCGGCGGGCCTGCCTGCCGCTCCGTTTCAAGGCTGGTGTTCATGACAGACCCGTCCTCCCCTCCCGTCGCCATCGTCACCGGGGCCTCGCGCGGCATCGGCGCCGCCTGCGCCATCGCGCTCGCCAA
>NCCY01000009.1 GCA_002279855.1 Rhizobiales bacterium 12-68-15 | reverse complement strand
GCTGGGCGATGCGCCGGGCATCGCGGACATCTGCATCGCCGGCCACGCCATGAGCGCCGAGCTGTTCGGGCTGGACCGCTCGGCGTTTCCGGCCTTCGCGGCGCTGGCGGACCGCCTGTTCGCGCTGGACGCCTTCGCCAGCGCCCATGCGCTGCGCCAGCCGGGCGCGCCGCGCTGAAAGTGCGCGCCACCCCCGCCCGGTGATCGGGCGAACCCGCCCGGCCTCGGTTCCGGGCCGAGGCCGTTGCCCCCGGTTACGCGGCCAGAAGGGCCTGCATGATCCGGTCGCGCGTCAGAGGAAGGTGCCGCAGGCGCGCACCGAGGGCGGCAGTGACTGCATTCGCGATCGCGGCGGCGGTCGGCCCCTGCGACACCTCGCCCATGCCCAGCGGCGGATGCGCGGGATCGCCGATAAGGCGGGTCTCGATGCGCGGGACCTCCGAGAAACGCAGGATCGGATAGGTCTCCCAGGTGTTGGACGCGACGGCACCGTCCGCGAACTGCACCTGCTCCTTCAGTGTCCATGACACAGCCTGGATGACGCCGCCCTCGATCTGGTTGATGGCGCCGTCCGGATTGATCACCAGCCCGCCATCCACCGCGCACCAGGCGCGGGTGACGCGGACCTCTTCCTCCACGCTCACTTCCACCACCATGGCGAGATAGGCGGCGACATTCTTGTAGCGGCTGAAGGCGAAGCCGCGCGCATGCCCCTCCGCCGGGGGGCTGTCCCACCCGCTCATGCGGGCGGCTTCCTCGATGACGGCCCGCGCACGCGGATCGCTCATCAGCGACAGGCGGTAGGCGACCGGGTCCATTCCCGCCGCCTCGGCCAGCTCATCCATGAAGCTCTCAAGCGCGAACACGTTGGCGAAGGCGCCGAGGCCGCGCATGGACGAGGTTCGGGCGGGGGTGTGCGGGATGAAGTGGTGCACCAGTTTCTGATGCGGCAGATCATAGAGCACGAAACCATTGCGGGTCGCCCCGCCGCCCAGGGCATCGGGAAAGTCGCCGGGCGCGGGGGCCTCCGGCGGGGTCTCCAGCGCCTCGGCGGTCAAAAGGTTCACCCCGCCATTGGCGCCGGGGCGGTTCACATGGCTCGGGCTGTGGATGTCGATGGTCCAGTCCAGCGGGCGCGATTGTGAATCAAGCCCCGCCGACAGCTTGACCACCATGGGCGCGCCGAGCGGGGCGACGCCCATCTCGTCTTCCCGCGTCCAGAGAACGCGGACCGTGCGGTCGGGAACGGCGAGCGCCAGCAGCGCGGCATCGAACGCGGCGTCATCCGCGCCATTGTGGCCATAGCATCCGGCGCCCTGCCGGTGGATCACCTGCACGGTTTCCGGGTCGAGCCGGAGCGCCCGCGCGATGGCGCCGCGCAGCGGAAAGACCCCCTGCGAGTGGCTCCAGACCGACAGGGCTTCCGCGTCCGCCGCGTCCAGCGCTCCGCCCTCGAACCGGGCGGTGTCGCGCAGTCGCGTAAAGGCGGCACTGACACGGGCCTCGTCATCGCCCAGCACGGCGACCACGTCGCCGGTGCGATGCAGCCGCACCCCGTCTCCACCGGCCTTGAGGACGGACGCTTCGTCATAGGACACGAGCCGCGCTCCCCGCCGTGGCCGGTGCAGCACGCGGGCATGGATCAGGTCGTCGGGCGCCATGTCCTGGATGAAGGGTGCGCCGCCAATCTTAGCCGGCAAATCGGATCGCGGCGTATCCGTTCCGATGATCCTCAGCTCGCCAGTCGCCTTGACCGGCGCCGTTCCGGTGGCGGCGCGGGCGAGGTCGAGCGAGAGGCTCCAATAGTCGAGCCCGGTGGCCTCGCCATCGCGCAATACCGCGCCGTCTGAGATGTCCAGCCTGCCCGGCGGGCAGTCGAGCCGTGCCGCCGCCGCTTCCAGGGCCAGGGCGCGGATCTCCGCGCAGACGAGACGGATCGAACCGCCGCCCACCTGAACCGAGAGGCTTCCGGCCGTGTAGCCCTCATTGGGCGTCACCCCGGTATCGCCCGACGCGAGGTCGATGCGGGCGAGGTCCACATCCAGTTCCTCGGCGGCGATCTGGGCCATGGCGGTCAGCACGCCCTGCCCCAGCTCCACCTTGCCGGTGCGCACGGCAACCCGGCCGTCCTGCGGGAAGCCGACCCATTGGTCGAGGCGCGGATTGTCGGAGAGGCTGGCGGGAAGGGTGTTGGGGATCATGCCGACTGCTCCTGCATCAGGCGCCCGGCCCGCTCCACCGCGCGTACGATGCGCTCATGCGCCCCGCAGCGGCACAGATGAGGATCGAGCGCGGCGATGATCGCTTCCCGCCCCGGGGCGGGCGATGAATCCAGCAGCGACTTGGCGGACATCAGGATGCCGGACAGGCAGTAGCCGCACTGTCCGGCCTGCTCCGCAAGAAATGCCTCGCGCAGGGGATGGCCGGCGAGGCTTTCCGCTGTCTCGATGTCGCGGCCATTGGCGTCGATGGCGAGGAAGGAACAGGCATAGGTGGGCTTGCCGTCCAGCAGCACCATGCAGGCGCCGCATTGCTCCAGGCCGCAGCCGAAGCGCGAGGCGCGCAGACCCATCTGGTTCCGCAGTACGTGGAGCAGCGGGGCGGCCTCGTCCACGTTCAGCGACGTGGCGACGCCGTTCACATGCAGGGCGATCTCGACTTCCATCCCCATCTCCAGTGACGCCCGCCCCACGGCGCCGGGTGCGGCTGCGTGGGGCGATCCATGCGGAAAGTGACTTTCCTATATCACAAGTTCTTTTTCTGCGACGGGCCGCGATCCCCTGCGGGAGCGCTCAGGCTTCGCCTTGGGGCGGGACGCGGAAAATGCGCAGGCAGATGGCGAGCATGGAATAATAGCCAAGCAGCCCCGCCAGCTCGACCACGGCTTTTTCCCCGAACCGCGCCTGGGCTGCGGCGAACAGGTCGTCGGGCACGTCATTGGTGGCGAAATAGGTGCTGGCGAATCGGTAGACCAGTTCGTCGGCCGCATCCTCGAAAACCGGCGTCTCGCGCTTCTCAAGCGCCGCGATCACCGTCTCGGGCACCCCCGCCTTGCGCGCTTCATGCACATGGACCGACCATTCATAGGTCGCATCCCAGTGCTGCGCGACCACGAGGATGGCAAGCTCGGAGAGCCGGGGCGGGAATTGCGTGCCGTAGCGGCAGAACACGCCGAGGGCCTGCGACTTCTCGGCCAGCTCGGCGCTGCCGAGCAGCAGGTGATAGATATAGGGCACCGTCTTGCGCGGACCCGATGCGATGGCGTCGAACACCGCCTTCTGTGCGGGAGACAGGGTGGCGGGGTCGAGTTCCCTGAAGCGCTTCGTCACGCGATGATCCTTCTGGTGTCAGGCCGGGGTGGCGGATGGGCAGAGATAGCATGGACACGCGTCCGCGCTCGTCCTGCGTCGGCTTCTTGCGGCGTGCGTTTCCTGGCTCCCTCCGCATGCGGCCATGGCCATGAAGCGGTGGTCATTTTTCCTTGATGATCGATCGATAATTCTTGCTAGCGTGCGGCTTGTCAATTATGCGCCGTTCAAGGGCGCGGCCCGTACAACCAGAAGCCCGAAAGCGTCGGAGCGGCGCCGGGCGCGGAGGAACATCATGAGCGGCACAGCGGATCGTCCGACCGTCGGCGTGGTCGGGCTCGGAATCATGGGACTGTCCTATGCGCGCAACCTGCGCGAGGCGGGCTTCCCGGTCATCGGCTTCGACGTGGCGCAGGCGCCGCTCGATGCCCTGCGGGCGGCCGGCGGCGAGGTGGCCTCCTCCCCCCGCGCGGTGGCGGAAAAGGCAGATGTGGTCCTGATCGCCCTCGCCAGCGTGGATGCGCTGAAGTCCGCCTGCGGCGGCGACGAGGGGCTGATTCACGCCATCCGCCCCGATGCCGTGGTGTGCGAGATGGGCACCTTCCCGCTCTATGCCAAGGAGTATGTGCAGAAGCTGTTCGAGACGAAGGGCATTCCCGTCCTTGATTGCCCGGTGTCGGGCACCGGCGCGCAGGCGGCGGTGCGGGACCTCGTGGTCTATGCCTCCGGCGACAAGGACGCGGCGGATCGCATCCGTCCCGTCTTCGACGGCTTTGCTCGCAACACCCGCTATGTCGGTGCCTTCGGGGCCGGCATCAAGCTTAAGTTCGTGGCGAACCTGCTGGTCACCATCCACAACCTCGCGGCCGCCGAGGCCATGGTACTGGCGGAGCAGTCCGGCCTCGACCTGAACATGGTGTATGACGCCATCAGCGACGGCGCCGGCACTTCCCGCATGTTCGAGGTGCGCGGCAAGATGATGGTGGACGAGCATTATCTGCCGCCGCAGATGAAGGTGGAGGTCTACATGAAGGACATCCAGCTCATCACCGAATTCGCCACGGCCGTGCGCGCGCCCACCCCCCTCATGGCGGCCAGCGTGCCCTATTATGTGGCTGCGCTCGCGTCCGGCCATGAGGCGGAGGATACCGCCGCGATCCATGCGGTGCTGAAAGAGATGACGCAGCCCAAGGGCTGATCATGCGCTGAGCGCACGGCCTCGCGTCTGGCGCGCGGGGCCGTGGCGGCGTAAGAGCGGGGCGCACCCTCTGGAGCGCCCCAATGAGCCTTGCCGCGCTGGACGACCTCGACACCCCCGCCCTTCTGCTGGATGCCGGCCGGATGCGCCGGAACGTGGAGCGGCTGAGGACGCGTCTCGCCCCGCTCGGCGTCTCCATCCGCCCCCACCTGAAGACGGTGAAGTCGGTGGAGGCGGCGCGCCTGATCCTGGCGAACGGCACCGGCCCGGCGACCGCTTCCACGTTGAAGGAGGCGGAGGTGTTCGCCGCCGCCGGGGTGAGCGACATCATCTATGCGGTGGGCATTTCGCCGGCAAAACTCAAGCGTGTCCTGGCCCTTCGCGCTGGCGGGTGCGACCTCGCCGTGGTGCTTGATTCCCTCGCCCAGGCCGAGGCGGTGGCCGCCGCATCGCGGCAGTCCGGCATGCGCATCCCCGCTCTTATCGAGATCGACTGCGACGGGCACCGCGCCGGCGTGGCCCCGGATGCCCCGCTCCTCACCGCCATCGGCGCGGTTCTCGGTCGCGATGCGGAACTGCGCGGCGTGCTGACCCATGCCGGCGAGAGCTACGGTGTTGTGGGCGCGGAGGGGCTCGCCGCCTTCGCCGAGCGCGAGCGGGCGGCGGTGGTCGCCGCTGCCGAAAGGCTGCGCGCCGCCGGCCTGCCGTGCCCCGTGGTCAGTGTCGGCTCGACCCCCACCGCCCATTTCGCCCGCGACCTTTCGGGCGTCACCGAGGTGCGCGCCGGCGTCTATGTGCTGTTCGATCTGGTGATGGCCGGACTTGAGGTCTGCACCACCGACGACATCGCGCTTTCGGTGCTCACCACCGTGATCGGCCATCAGCAGGAGCGTGGCTGGACCATCGTGGATGCCGGCTGGATGGCCATGTCGCGGGATCGGGGAACGGCGAGCCAGACGGTGGACCAGGGCTATGGCCTCGTGTGCGACCTGGAGGGGCGCCCGCTGGATGACCTGATCCTGGTCTCCGCCAATCAGGAGCACGGCATCGTCGCGCCCCGCCCCGGCAGCGGCCGCACGCCTCCCGACCTGCCGGTGGGCACGCGGCTGCGCATCCTGCCCAACCATGCCTGCGCCACCGGCGCCCAGTTCGACGGCTACCACGTTCTCGGCCTCGCACAGGACGAACTGCCATATTGGCCGAGATTCCGCGGCTGGTGACCGGCCGGTGCCGGTCCCCCTCTCTTAAGTCACCCGCCTTACCCTGCCGTCACGCGACGTCCGGCAGACGGTCAAGATAGGTGTCCAGCGTGATCGGGTAGTCCCGCACCCGCACGCCGGTGGCGTTGTAGATGGCGTTGGCGACAGCCGCCGCCACACCGCAGATGCCCAGCTCCCCCACCCCCTTCGCCTTCATGGGTGAGGACATGGGATCGGTCTCATCCAGGAAGATCACCTCCTGATGCGGAATGTCCGCATGGACCGGCACCTCGTAGCTGGCGAGGTCGTGATTGACGAAGAACCCCCGCCGCGTGTCCACCTTCAGGTGCTCCATCAGCGCCGCACCCACGCCCATGGTCATGGCGCCGATTACCTGGCTGCGGGCGGATTTGGGATTGAGGATGCGTCCGGCGGCGCAGACCGCGAGCATCCGGCGCACCCGCACCTCGCCCGTCGCCCCGTCCACCGCCACTTCCACGAAATGGCTGCCGAAGGTGGACTGCTGATGGGTCTTGTGGAGGTCGCCATATTCGATGCGGTCCTCCGCGACGATCTCGCCCCGGGCGGCGGCCGAGGCCAGCGGCGCCGAGCGGTTGCCGGAGCGGACCTGGCCGTCCGCGAAATCGGCATCCTGCGAATTGAAGCCAAGGCGGCGGGCCACCTCTTCGCGCAGGCCGATGCAGGCCGCATAGACGCCGGAAGTGGCATTGTTGGCGCCGAACTGGCCGCCTGATCCGGCGGAGACCGGATAGGTGGAATCGCCGAGCCGTACCTCCACCTGGTCCATGCGCACGCCCATCATCTCCGCCGCTGTCTGGGCGATGATGGTGTAGCTGCCGGTGCCGATGTCGGTCATGTCGGTCTCGACGGTGATGCGTCCGTCCCCGTCGAGGCGCACCCGCGCGCCGGACGTCATCGGCAGGTTGTTGCGGAATGCCGCCGCCATGCCGAGACCGACCAGCCATTGCCCGTCCTTCACCCGCCCCGGCCGCGCATCGCGCCGCTGCCAGCCGAATTGCGCCGCACCCGTTTGCAGGCAGGTGATGAGCGGGCGGGCCGAGAAGGGACGCTCGGGATTCTCGGGATCCACCTGCGTATCGTTGCGGATGCGGAATTCGACGGGATCGAGCCTGAGCTTCTCCGCCATCTCGTCCATGGCGATTTCCAGCGCCATCATCCCCGGCGCCTCGCCGGGGGCGCGCATGGAATTGCCCTCCGGCAGGTCCAGCACCGCAAGGCGCATGGCGGTGAGCCGGTTGGCGCCGGCATAGAGAAGACGCGTCTGGCTGACGGCGGTTTCCGGCCCGCCCCCCGGCTGGTCGCCTGACCAGCTCTCATGACCGATCGCAGTGATGACGCCGTCGCGGGTGGCGCCGAGGCGGACGCGCTGGATGGTGGCGGGGCGGTGCGTGCTGTTATTGGCAATCAGCGGACGGTGCAGTGCCACCTTCACCGGACGCCCCGTCGCCCGTGCGCCCAATGCTGCGAGCAAGGCGTCGGCGCGCAGAAACAGCTTTCCGCCGAAGCCGCCTCCGATATAGGGCGAGATGACATGGACCTTGCTGCGATCCATGCGCAGGGTCTTCGCGATGCCGCGCGCGCACCATTCCACCATCTGGGTGGAGGTCCACAGCGTGAGTGTTCCGTCGTCCCATCGGGCGATGGAGGCATGCGGCTCCATCATCATGTGGGACTGGTCCGGGGTGGTGTAGGTCTCGTCCAGCCGCACGGGCGCATCCGCAAACGCGCCGAGAAAATCGCCCACCTGCGTGTCCGGCTCGCCCATCTGCGCATTGGCTTCCGGAGCGGTGGCGGTGGTGCGTGCCGCTTCCAGATCATAGGCGCCGGCGTGCGCCTCATATTCGATCCGGACCCGACCTGCGGCGGCCCGCGCCGCCTCGAAACTCTCCGCCACCACCAGCGCGACCGCCTGATGATAATGCCGGATCTCCGGACCGCCGAGCAGCGGCACCGTATTGTGGGGGCCGACCTCCAGCGGGCCGGCCGTGTCGGCGGTGATGACCGCGAGAACGCCCGGCGCCCGTTCGGCAGCCTTGATGTCGAGCCGTCGGATGCGCCCCTTGGCGATGCCCGCGCCGACCACATGGCCATAGGCGGCGTCGGGGGCAGCATCGTGCTGCTCATAGGCATAGGGCGCGGTGCCGGTGGTCTTGAGCGGACCGTCGATGCGATCAAGCGGCTGGCCCACCACCGACATGCGGTCGATGGGATTGTGACCGGCGGGGGTCTGGAACTTCATTGCGCGCCCCTTGCATCGGACAGAATGGCATCGAGCGTCCGCTCGACCAGAGTGATCTTGAAGGCGTTGTCACGGCTCGGCCGTGCCCCCTCCAGAAGCCGTGCGGTGGTGGCGCGGGCGCCGCGCGCGAGTTCGCTTTCCGCCGCTTCCACCCGCCACGGCTTGTGCGCCACGCCACCGAGCGCCACCCGCCCGCGTCCGCCGTCCTCGATGATCGCTGCCACCGACACCAGCGCGAAGGCATAGGAGGCGCGGTCCCGCACCTTGCGATAGACGTGCCGGCCGGGCACGGGCCTTGGCAGGATGACGGCGGTGATGAGGTTGCCGGCATTCAATGCCGTCTCGATCTCGGGCGTGTCGCCGGGAAGCCGGTGAAACTCCGCCATGGGAATCCGCCGGGTGGTGCCCTCGCCGGAGAGCGTCTCGATCTCGGCATCCAGCACCCGCAGCGCCACCGCCATGTCGCTGGGATGGGTTGCAATGCAGGCCTCGCTCGCGCCGATGATCGCCAACTGGCGGGTCATGCCGCCGATGGCGCTGCACCCGCTGCCGGGGCTGCGCTTGTTGCAGGGCTGGGCAGTGTCGTAGAAATACGGGCAGCGGGTGCGCTGAAGCAGGTTGCCCGCCGTGGTCGCCTTGTTGCGCAACTGGCCGGAGGCGCCCGAAACCAGAGCGCGGGACAGCACGGCATAATCACGCCGCACGCGCGCATCGGCAGCAAGGTCCGTGTTGCTGACCAGCGCGCCGATGCGCAGCCCGCCGTCTCCGGTCGCTTCGATGGTGTCGAGCGCGAGGCCGTTCACGTCCACGAGGTGAACGGGCGTCTCGATTTCCAGCTTCATGAGATCGAGGAGATTGGTGCCCCCGGCGATCAGCTTCGCGCCCGGCTTCGCGGCGGCGGCCGCTGCTTCAGCCGGGGATCCGGGGCGTTCATAGGTGAACGGGATCATGCGCGCCTCCCGGCCACTTCGGTGATGGCCTCGATGATGTTGGAATAGGCCCCGCAGCGGCAGATGTTCCCGCTCATGCGCTCGCGGATTTCGTCTGCGGACAGGGAGGGCGCGGCGGAGATATCAGCGGTGACATGGCTCGGAATGCCCTGTCCGATCTCTTCCAGCACCGCCACAGCCGAGCAGATCTGGCCCGGCGTGCAGTAACCGCACTGATACCCGTCATGGCTGATGAACGCGGCCTGCATGGGATGCAGCTTGTCGGGGGTGCCAAGCCCTTCAATGGTGGTGATGGCATCGCCCTCATGCATCACGGCCAAGGTCAGGCAGGAATTGATCCGCTGCCCGTCCACCATGATCGTACAGGCGCCGCACTGGCCGTGATCGCAGCCTTTCTTCGTCCCCGTGAGATGCAGGTGCTCCCTCAGGGCGTCGAGAAGACTGGTGCGGGTATCCACCTCAAGATCATGGTCGGTCCCATTGACGCGAAGCCGGACGCGGCTGTGGACGGGCTCAAGGGAGCGCGGAGGCGACGGCGCGGGCTCAGATCCCTTGGCCAAGGCCTGTGCGCCCGCAGTGGCGCTTCCCGCCATTGTGGCAGCACCTGCAACCAGCAGATCGCGCCGCGAAATCCCGGTGTCCGGGTCGGTCCTCATGCCATCTTCCCATTCTCGGGCGCGCACCGCGCACAGGCCACACCGCCGGCTTGGCGGACCGAACGGGAATGCCGGGAGGGTGAATGGGTTCCTCGCGATGCGAGGCGCCGACAGCCGCCGACCGAGGCAAGGCCCCGGAAGCGCAACGGAAAAGCACGGTCACAAGCGCGCGATCAGCTGCTGCGCGGGGTGGGTCGAGAGCGATCCAGAGCCGACTTGTAGCCGGCAAAAAAGCTGTCCAGCGCGGTGGAAATCATCTCGCTTTTCGAAAGCTGAACCGGCGTCTGGTACACATAGCGGCGCACTCCGTAATAGAAGATGCCGCCCTGGAGCTGCCAGGCGAGTTCGAGGTCGCCCGGCCCCGGTTCGAGTGCGGCGGGCAGGCCGTATTCGGCGCGGAATTCCCGCAGCAGCCGCCACAGGATGCGTTCCTCCACCAGCGCCAGATAGCGCTCGTTGATGCTCACGCCCTTGAGCCCTGCGAAGAAGTAGATGCGCATCCACTGCGGGTTCAGGATGACGTCGGTATATTCCTCGTAGAAGGTCTGCAGGCGCTGGCGCAACGGCACCTTGCGGTCGGTGAGCAGGCTGTCCCAGCGCGGATTCCACTGGTCGAGATAAACAACCTTGTAGATCTCCTGGATCAGCGCGTCCTTGTTGGGAAAGTAGCGGTAGAGCAGGGGCTGGGTGGTCCCCAGGTGCCGCGCCAGTTCCCGCGTTCCGCCGTCGAATCCCACCGTCGCGAAGTATTCAATCGACTTGGCCAGGATTTCACGCCGCCGGTCCGCTGCCGACAGGCGGCGCTTGGGCGCGTCCGGCCCTGCGGCGGAAGATGCCGGTCTTCGGGCGCGGTCTCCGGCGCTCCGGGGCGCCGTTGCGCGGTTCTGAACCGTCCGGGTCATGCCTGCCTCGTGTTCCATCAACCTTTCCGCGCTCCGTCATAGAAGCCGAAATGACCCTGCCGGTTCAAGGCGGGAAAACGCATGGCCCCCTTCTGCTGCGGTTCTGCGGCCGGTGCATTGAGCGCGGTCAATCGGCCTCACCCTCGGTTTGCTGCGGGGGCGAAGGGAATGCGGCGGCGCACACCTACCCCCTTGCACCCACGGGAGGGTGTTGTATTTATCGATCGATAAAAACATTGGGAGAACGCCATGAAGGTCAATCGCGCCGCCATCTATGAAGCAGCGGAAAAGCTTTCCAACTGGGGCCGGTGGGGCGCCGACGACCAGATCGGCACGCTCAACAACATCTCTCCCGAGGATGTCATCAATGCCGGCAAGCTGATCCGGAAGGGCAAGGTCTTCGCGCTGGGACTGTCGCTGAAGGAGCCAATCCAGTCCGGCCTGTTCGGCGGCCGCTGGAACCCCATCCACACCATGCTCGCCACCGGCACGGACGCCGTTGCCGGCGTGCAGGACACGCCTGCCCCCTATCTGCGCTATGCGGACGACGCCATCAGCATGCCCTGCCAGGCCTCCACCCAGTGGGACGCGCTGGCGCACATCTTCCTCGATGACAAGATGTACAACGGCTACGACGCCAAGCTCGTGGACGTGAAGGGCGCCAAGAAGCTCGGCATCGAGCATGTGCGCGACAAGATGGTCGGGCGCGGCGTGCTGCTGGACGTTGCCCGCTTCAAGGGCGTCGATTCGCTGGATGACGGCTATGCCATCACCAACAAGGACCTCGACGACACCGCCGCCGCGCAGGGCGTCGAGATCCGCAAGGGCGACTTCGTGATCGTGCGCACCGGCCATCAGGAGCGCTGCCTCGCGAAGCAGGACTGGACCGGCTATGCGGGCGGCGGGGCGCCGGGCCTCGCGTTCGAGACCTGCTACTGGATCCGCGAGAAGGACATCGCCGCCATCTGCGCCGATACCTGGGGCTGCGAGGTGCGCCCGAACGAGACCGACGAGGCCAACCAGCCCTGGCACTGGGTGGTCATTCCCGCTATCGGCATCTCCATGGGCGAAATCTTCTATGTGAAGGAGCTGGCCGAGGACTGCGCGCAGGACAAGGTCTACGAATTCTTCTTCTCCGCCCCGCCCCTGCACCTGCCGGGCGGCGCCGGATCGCCCATCAATCCGCAGGCCATCAAGTAAGGACAGGCTATGGCGACATTCCTGAAGCGCGGCCGCGATGCCGCCGCGCGCGCCGAGGACCAGGCGAAGGTCCGCCACACCGTCGAGGGCATCCTGGCGGACATCGAAGCGCGCGGCGATGCCGCCGTGCGCGACCTGTCCGTGAAGTTCGATGGCTGGGACCGGCAGAGCTACCGGCTCACCGAGCAGGAGATCGAGAGCTGTCTGTCCCAGTTGCGCCCGCGCGACATCGAGGACATCCGCTTCGCCCAGACCCAGGTGCGCAACTTCGCGCAGCACCAGAAGGACTCGATGCGGGACATCGAGGTTGAGACGCTGCCCGGCATCGTCCTCGGCCACAAGAATATCCCGGTCAATTCCGTCGGCTGCTACGTGCCGGGCGGCAAGTATCCGCTGCTCGCCTCGGCGCACATGTCGGTCATCACCGCCAAGGTGGCGGGCGTGAAGCGCATCGTCACCTGCGCCCCGCCCTATCAGGGCAAGCCCGCGCCGGCCATCGTCGCGGCCCAGCATCTCGCCGGCGCCGACGAGATCTGGTGCCTCGGCGGCGTGCAGGCTGTGGGGGCCATGGCGCTGGGCACGGCGTCCATGGAGCCGGTGGACATGCTGGTCGGCCCCGGCAACGCCTTCGTGGCGGAGGCCAAGCGCCAGTTGTTCGGCCGGGTCGGCATCGACCTGTTCGCCGGCCCCACCGAGACGTTGGTGATCGCCGACGAGAGCGTCGATGGCGAAATGTGCGCCACCGACCTGCTGGGACAGGCCGAGCACGGCCCGAATTCGCCCGCCATCCTGCTCACCAATTCGGAGAAGCTGGCGCGCGAGACCATGGCCGAGATCGAGCGCCTCCTCGCCATCCTCCCCACCGCCGAGATCGCCCGCAAGGCGTGGGAGGATTATGGCGAGGTGATCGTCTGCGACAGCTATGAGGAAATGGTGCGGGAGGCGGATCGCATCGCCTCCGAACATGTGCAGGTGATGACCCGCGAGCCGGATTATTTCCTGAACAACATGACCAATTACGGCGCGCTTTTCCTCGGTCCGCGCACCAATGTCTCCTTCGGCGACAAGGTGATCGGAACCAACCACACCCTGCCGACGCTGAAGTCCGCCCGCTACACAGGCGGGCTCTGGGTCGGCAAGTTCCTCAAGACCTGCACCTATCAGAAGGTTCTGACCGACGAGGCCTCGGCCATGATCGGCGAGTATTGCTCGCGCCTGTGCATGCTCGAAGGCTTCGCCGGTCACGCCGAACAGGCCAACATCCGCGTGCGGAGATACGGCGGTCGCAACATCCCCTATGCGACGGCAGCCGAGTGACCCCAAGGCGGCGGGGCGTCCTGCCTCTGCCGATCCTGTGGATGTGGCCCAACTGGGGCTCGCGCAAGCGAGCCCTTCTTTCTTTGCCGCGGCTGTCCTGCGCCAGATGCCGGGAGGTGGCCGCCCGATGGATCAAAGCCGGAGCGCCCCATGACCGCATCCCCTGAACTGCCCCGCACGCCCAGCTTCTCGCTCGCCGGCCGGCGCGCCCTCGTGACGGGCGCGGGACGCGGCATCGGCCTTGCCGCCGCCGCCGCCCTCGCACAGGCCGGTGCCCATGTGGTTCTCGCCGCCCGCACGCTGGAGGAGGTGGAGGCCGCGGCCGCAGCGCTTGCGGCGGAGGGCGGGAGCGCGGAGGCACTCCGCCTCGATGTCACCGACCTGCCCCGGATGCAGGAGACCCTCGCAGGCCTGCCGGCCTTCGACGTGCTGGTCAACAATGCCGGAACGAACAAGCCCAGCGGCTTTCTTGAAGTGAGCGTCGAGAATTTCGACCTCGTCATGTCCATCAATGTCCGCGCCGCCTATTTCGTGGCACAGGCGGTGGCGCAGGGCATGGCTGCGGCGGGGCGGGGCGGCTCCATCATCCACATCTCCTCGCAGATGGGCCATGTGGGCGGGGCGCGGCGCTCCATCTATTGCGCGTCCAAATGGGCGATGGAGGGCTTCTCCAAGGCCATGGCCATCGACCTCGCGCCACACCGCATCCGGGTCAACACCCTTGCCCCGACCTTCATCCAGACGCCCATGACACGGCCGTTCTTTGAGGACGAAACCTTCCGTGCCAGTGTGCTCTCCAAGATCAAGCTCGGGCGCATCGGCGAGGTGGAGGATCTGATGGGTGCCATCGTGTTCCTCGCGAGCGACGCGTCCGCGCTGATGACCGGCTCCTCGCTCGTGGTGGATGGCGGCTGGACGGCAGAATAGGCGTCGGTTCCCCGACCCCGTCCCGCAGGTGCGCTGAACCTGAACCATTCCGCCCGGTCGAGCGTTGGGGCATGTGGCGCAGGTCGGCTGCGCGCCGCTGCGGGATGGGGAGCGCGACGTGGACCACACACGGCCAGAGCTTGCGGAGATCTTTCCCGGCTCCAGCGAGATGAGCCGCCTGATGCGGGCACACGACTGGGCGCAGACCCCGCTCGGTTCACCCGAAAGCTGGCCGGAAGGGTTGAAGATTCCCCTTCGGATGCTCCTGACGTCCCGTTTCGAGATGTGGCTCGGCTGGGGTGACGACCTGTGCTTCTTCTATAACGACGCCTACATCCCGACGCTCGGCATCAAGCATCCCGCCATGCTGGGACGCCCGTTCCGCGAGGTCTGGGCGGAAGTGTATGCCGACGTGGCCGATCAGGTGGACAAGGTCCGCTCCGGCGCGGCGACCTGGAACGACGCCCTGCTGCTGCTTCTGGAGCGCAGCGGCTTTCCCGAGGAAACCTATCACAGCTTTTCCTACAGCCCGCTGTTCGGCGCGAAAGGCCGGGTGGAAGGCTTGCTCTGCATCGTGACCGAGGTGACGGAGCGGGTCATCACCCAGCGCCGCCTCGAGTCGCTGCGCATGCTCGGCATGGAACTGGTGGCGGCCCCCTCGCGGGAGGCGGTGTGCCATGCGGCGCGGACGGTGCTGGCACAGAACCGGCGGGATTTTCCGTTCGCGCTGATCTATCTCGGCGGCGAGGGGGACTGGCGCGGCATCGCATCCACCGATGATGCCGCGCAGCTGCTGGATCATCCCTGGCCGCTGGAGGCGGGCGCGACGGGGCGGATCGTTGGTCTGCCGGCGGACCTTTCCTGTCCTGCGGGTGCGTGGGACCGTCCGCCGCGCGAGGCTGTGGTGGTCGCGATTGCGGGCGCCGTGGAGGGCGCGCCGGCCGGCTATCTCGTGCTCGGGCTCAACCCCTGTCGCCGTCGCGATGTGGAGGTGATGGACCTGGCGCGGCTGCTGGCCGGACAGATCAGCGGCGCCCTTGCCAGTGTGGCGGCGCTGGCGACGGAGCGCCGCCGCGCCGACCGCATATGGTCCCATTCGCGCGACCTGCTGGTCACCATCACGGCAGACGGCATCTTCCGGTCGGTCAGCCCCTCCTGGACCCGTATCCTCGGCCATGCGCCCGATGGCGTCGTGGGGCGCCATTACAGCGAATTCCTCGCGCCCGAGGATGGCGCGGCATCGGCATCCGCCTTGCAACAGGCGGCGACGGGGCAGGATCTGACTGCGTTCGAAAACCGTTTCCGCACCGCTGACGGCGACGTGCGCTGTATCTCCTGGCACACCGCCATGGAAGACGGCCTCGTCTATGCCTATGGCCGCGATGTCACCGAGCAGAAGGCCAGTGCCGAGGCGCTGGCACTGGCGGAGGAGGCCCTGCGCCACGCCCAGAAGATGGAAGCGGTGGGACACCTGACGGGCGGCATCGCCCATGACTTCAACAACCTGCTGACCGGCATCACCGGCTCGCTGGACATGATCCGCCGGCGGCGCGGTCAGGACCCCGCGGCGGATATCGAGCGCTACCTTGCCGTCGTCTCCGCCTCGGCGAGTCGCGCCGCATCGCTCACCCAGCGCCTGCTGGCCTTCTCCCGGCGCCAGCCGCTGGACCCGAAGCCGGTGGAGGTGATGCAGCTCATTCTCGGGATGGCGGACCTGATCCGCAGGTCCATCGGCGAACTGATCGCCTTCGATATCCAGCCCGCGCCGGGGCTTTGGCGGGCACAGTGCGATCCCAACCAGCTTGAGAGTGCGATCCTCAACCTCGCCATCAATGCGAGGGATGCCATGCCGGACGGCGGCCGGCTCGTGATCTGCGCGGGCAACCTCTCGGTGGACGAGCGGGAGCGCCTGCGCCATCGCCTCGCCACCCCCGGCGATTATGTGCGCATCGCCGTCTCCGACACCGGGCATGGCATGTCGCCGGAGGTGATGGCGAAGGCGTTCGATCCCTTCTTCACCACCAAGCCGATCGGCAAGGGCACGGGCCTCGGCCTGTCCATGATCTATGGCTTCGCGCAGCAGTCCGGCGGCGCGGTCGGCATCGAGAGCCCGCCAGGGGGCGGGACCACGCTCAGCCTTTATCTGCCGCGCAGCACGCGCGCATCGGAAGCCCCCACCGCGCCGGAACCGGACGGCTGGATCGCGACAGGACCGCGCGGGGCGACGGTGCTGGTGGTGGAAGACGAGGCCGCGGTGCGCGCCCTTGTGATCGAGGCCCTCACCGAAGTCGGCTTCACCACCATCGAGGCGGCCGATGGCCCTGCCGCGCTGGATATTCTCCGGTCCCGGCAGGTGATCGACCTGTTGCTCACGGATGTCGGTTTGCCCGGCCTCAATGGGCGTCAGGTGGCGGATGCGGGCCGCAGCCTGCGGCCCGGGCTCAAGGTGCTGTTTGTCACCGGCTACGCCCATGATGCCGCCGTGGGCAATGGCGAACTGGAGCCGGGGATGGAGCTGATCACGAAGCCCTTCGCCATCGACCGGCTGGTGGCGCGGGTGGAGGCCATCCTCACGGCGGCGGAGCCACCCGCGCCCCCGGAAGCCACTGCCGCAGTGTGAGGCGCGGTATCCGGCAGGGCTGGGCGAGTGACGAGCGATCCGGTTGCGGAATCACAATGCGCAGCGGAGCGCCGAGGGTTTGAATGGCCTTGCCTGCCACGAGGGACCCGACATGCAGATCGCCCAGAACCTCCTGCACGGCCATTCGCGCGTGCAACACTTCCCGGTCTCGTTCTTCGCGGCCGTGATGGGAACGGCGGGGCTTGGCATTGCCCTTGAGCGTGGAGCGCAGGTGGTTCCCCTGCTGCGCCCGCTGTCGCTGGCCATGGTGGCGGTGGCCTCCCTCGGCTTCCTCGTTCTTCTTGCTGTCTATGGCGCGAAGCTGGTTACGCACCGCGCTGAGGTGCGGCTGGAATTCGTCCATCCCGTGCGCCTGCACTTCTTTCCCACCATCTCCATCTCGCTGCTCCTGCTCAGCATCGCCTTCTTCCGGATCGAGCCGAATGTGGCGCTGATGCTGCTGGTGATCGGCGCGCCGCTCCACCTGATGTTCACGCTGACGGTGCTGGACCAGTGGCTGCATCGCGAGAGCTTCCAGGTGCCGCATCTCAACCCGGCCTGGTTCATCCCCATTGTGGGAAATCTGGTGGTTCCGCTGGCGGCCGCGCCGCTGGGCTACACGGAGATCGGCTGGTTCTATTTCGCCATCGGCATCGTGTTCTGGCTGCCCATGTTCGCGATCATCCTGAATCGCGTGCTGTTTCACCAGCCGCTGCCGGAGCGGATGGCGCCGACCCTGTTCATCCTGATCGCGCCGCCGGCGGTCGCCTTCCTCGCTTATCTGCGGCTGACCGGCTCGCTGGATGCCTTTGCGCGCATTCTGTATTTCTTCGCACTGTTCCTGACCCTGTTCCTTGCGACACAGGTTCCTCGCCTCGTGCGCATGCCCTTCTATCTGTCCTGGTGGGCCTATTCCTTCCCGCTCGCGGCCATGACCATCGCCAGCTATGCCATGCATGAAAAGAGTGGCCTGCCAGCCTATCTCCTGATTGCCCACGGGCTGCTGGCCATCACCGCCTGCGTGGTCGCCGGCCTCGCGCTTCGCACGGGGCTCGCCGCGACGCGGCACGAACTGTGCGTGCCTGAATAGGGTGGCGTTCCGTCCTCCCTCGCGCCTCCCTCAGGAGCCGATCATGGAGCAGCGCCTTGTCTTCGCACGCTACCCGACCTTCGTGCTGGAGGTGCCGAAGGGAGAGACCGTCCTGCGCGACGTTGACGGGATCGTCGCGCACTTCCGGCGGTGCATCGAGGCGCACCGCTACGCGCACTTTATCGCCGTGTTCGACCATTTCGCCCATACCCGGTCCATCGACAAGGGCGAGGTCGCGGCCGGAATCATGGACGCGAAGAACGTGGTCTTCTGTTTCGGCATGTCCATTCCCGATCCGGAGATCCTGGCCCTGCGCCCGCGCTCCATCGGGATTGCGGAACTCGCCGACCGCTTCGTGATCAGCTTCCTCGAAACCCCCATGCCGCTCGCGAATTCCGCCCTGGAGGCCTGGGCATTCGGTCTCCTTCGGGCACCGGCCGAAGCCACTTGAAGCGGGCCGGAAGTGTGCGAGCATGACTGCGGAGCGTTGCCGACATCGTGACAGGTCGCGCGGCGCACGGATCGGTGGCGGTGCCCCAATGAAACGCGTGAGTTCGACGGAAGCCTGGACCGGGGTGGCCGATTGCCGGAACTGCTCCATCCGCGCCTCCGTCCTGTTTGCGGGCCTGAAGGAAGAGGTGTTCGATTCCTTCCACCGGCCCATCGGCCAGATCACCTATCCCGCCGGCTCGACCATCTATTCGGCCGGCGAGCCGGCGACCGCGCTGTTCACCCTCCGCAGCGGGCTGGTGAAGATGACGCAGTATCTGCCCGACGGAACGCAACGCATCGTGCGACTGCTGCGCAAGACCGATCTTCTCGGGCTTGAGGCCATGGTGGAGAGTGATTATCCCCACACCGCCATCGCACTCCAGACCACGGAAGTCTGCCGGCTCCCCGTGGACTATGTGCGGCTGCTTTCGCAGACCAACATCCAGCTCTTCCAGGAAATGATGGGGCGCTGGAACAAGGCCCTCTCCAGTGCGGACCGGTGGATCACCGAATTCTCCACCGGCTCCGCCCGCCATCGTGTGGTCCGGCTGCTGCTCTGGCTCGCGGGGGACGGCGAGGAGAGCTGCGACCTGTTCAGCCGGGAGGATCTCGGTGCCGTCCTCGGTCTGACCACCGAGACGGCCAGCCGCACGATGGCCGAACTGAAGCGCAAGGGGTTCATCTCCGAGCCACGCCTCAACCATTTTCTCTGCGATGTTCCGAGCCTTCAGCGCCTTTTGAAAAGTTGATCCATTCCGGATCCAAAATCAGGCTTCAGAGTCTCCCAGTAATCGCGGCTCATTGATATTTGTCATTTCGCCTTCCTTTCCGTCAGCCCAGATTGGCTTCCGTCACCCCGCGCATCGGTGGTGGCCTGCATTACCTCCCGACAAGAAGAAGGGAGGAGCAAGGGAGATCAGGGATGGAAGTCTCGTCCAGGGGCATGATGACCCGGCGCGCGCTGCTTGCGTCCGTGGCCGGTGCCGCCTCGCTCATCGCCAGTGGGCCCGTGCTCTCGGCAACGAAGCTCGCCACCAAGGCCCGGATCGTCATCGCCGGCGCCGGTGCGGCCGGACTTTCCGCCGCCTCGCGTCTGTCGCAGAAGCTCGACGGCGCAGACATCGTGCTGATCGATGCACGCAAGGAGCATTATTATCAGCCCGGCTTCACCCTCATCGCGGCAGGGCTCCAGCCCAAGTCCTATTCGATCTCGCTCACCCGCGATTACCTGCCCGCCGGCGTACGGCTGGTGGAGGACAGCGTGGCGGCATTCGAGCCCGAGCAAAGCCGGGTGCGCACCGCTGGCGGCGAGACGATCGGCTACGACTTCCTGATCGTCGCCACCGGCCTCAGCCTGGACTATGCCGCCATTGAGGGCATGGACACCGCGCTCATCGGCCGGGACGGCATCGGCTCCGTCTATGCCGGGCCGGAGGCTGCCGAGGCCACCGGGCGGTTGATGGCGCAGTTCGCAGAGACCGGCGGCGTTGGCCTGTTCCACCGTCCGGCCACCGAGATGAAATGCGCCGGCGCGCCGCTCAAATATACGTTCCTCACCGATGACCGCCTGCGCTCCACCGGCATGCGGGACCGCTCCGAACTGATCTATGCCGCCCAGAACAAGGTGCTGTTCTCGGTGCCCATCGTGTCGGAAAAGGTGCGGATGCTGTTCGAGGATCGCGGCGTGAAGGTGCGCCACGACCACGTCATGACGGCCATTGATCCGGGCCGGAAGATCGCCACGTTCAAGACCCCGTCCGGGCCGCAGCAGATTGGCTTCGACTTCGTCAACGTGGTGCCGCCGATGCGCGCGCCGCAGGCGGTGCGGGCCAGCGCGCTGGCCTGGCAGACCGGCCCGTTTGCCGCCGACGGCTGGATGGAAGTGGACATGCACACCCTGCGCCACAAGCGCTTCGCCAATGTGTTCGGCGTCGGCGACGTGGCGGGAGTGCCTAAGGGCAAGACAGCCGCGAGCGTCAAGTGGCAGGTGCCGGTGGCGGTGGATCATCTGGTTGCGTCCCTCGCGGGCACCACCTCTACCGCGCATTATAACGGCTACACCTCCTGCCCCCTGATCACTGCCGTCGGGCGGGCGATGCTGGTGGAGTTCGACTACGAGAACAACCTCACCCCTTCGTTTCCCGGCGTCATCGCCCCGCTTGAGGAACTGTGGGTGTCGTGGGTCATGAAGAAGGTCGCCCTGAAACCCACCTATATCGCCATGCTGCGCGGCCAGGCCTGAGGAGGGCGCCATGAAGGATCTTGATCCCCTCGTCTTTGTCGCTGTCTTTCAGGAAATGCTTGGCATCCTGTTCTGGCCGCTGGTTGCCTTTGTCGTGCTCGGCGCCGTGGCCCTGCTTGCGGTGCTGATCCGCGACCGTGGGCTCGAAAGCCGGCGGCTGGTGCGGGCAGAAGCCCTCGGCATCCTCGGCGGCTTCGCTGCGATCGCGCTGATGCTCTGGGTGACCGCCTCCAATCCGAGGGATCTGCTTGGCGGGCCTATCGATTGGCTGGTCACGCTCGCCATCTGGATTGCCGGCGCCTTCGGCACCACAATCTTCCTCTACGTGATGCAAAGCCTCCTCTCGGCCCGCGTCCGCACGGTGCCGGGGGAGCGGGATCGCGTGCACACCTTCAAGGCGGCGGAGTAACATCGCCGCTGTGCTTCCAGCCCCGGGGGAGGGAGCAAGCCTTATGCGCTGCACCTTCCCCGCCGACCGGCCCCCTGCCACCTCAGGAGGGCCGGGCTCAGTGTTTTTGAGGGGCCGGTGTTTGCAGACATGAACCTGCTGGCTGGTTTGGGCGTATCATTGGGCATAGGTTGCGTGCGGGAGATGCCCATGGATGCCCTAACCACGCCGCGCATCGGCCTCGCGCCGAGTGTCGTGAGATTTCTGCTCTGCGCGGCGCTCGTGGCGGCGGTCAGCTTTGTGGGCGCCCGCCTGACGGCATCGGAAATTCCCACCTGGTATGCCGGGCTCGTGAAGCCGGGCTGGACGCCACCCAACATTGCCTTTCCCATCGTCTGGACCACGCTCTATGGCCTGATGGCCATCTGCCTGTGGCGGCTGTGGGACCGGGCGCCGCAGGGTCCCGACCGGGCCAGGGCCATCTGGCTCTTCATGCTGCAACTTGCGCTCAACGGCCTGTGGACTCCGGTCTTCTTCAGCCTTCACGCGGTCGGGCCGGCGCTCGCCATTCTCGTAGCCCTGATCGTCGCCGTTCTGGCGACCATGCGGCTCGCCTTCCGTGCCGATGAGGTGGCGGGATGGCTGCTCATCCCTTATCTGCCGTGGCTCTGTTACGCGGCGAGCCTCAACGCGGCGATCCTGTTCCTCAATTGATCGCGTTCCGGCGCGGCGACGGTGGTGTCATGTCCTGGATGGTCTATCTGCTCATTCCTGTCGCGCTCGCGGCGGTGGCCGGCGTCCTGCTGATGGGGCTGGTGAATCTGGCGGCCGGCGGGTCGTCGCGCCGCTCTCAGAAGCTCATGCAGATGCGCGTCCTGTTCCAGGCCATCGCCATCGCCCTGGTCATGGTGACCATCTATCTGATGGGGCGGTGAGAACAGGGTGCGAACATGGCCCGGGTCGCGATTCGGGCCGGGTCTGTTCTCCTGTTTCCGGCGTCCCGTGCACCGCGCTTTCCCATCCTGACACAGGTTCGCAGCAGACCTCCGGTCTGGGGAACGGAAGGTGATCGGGCCGCGCCGAGCGATTCGGACATGGTCCGTTCCCGACCGGTTCCGGCCTGCCGGTCGCGCCCGTCCCGTTTCGGCACAGGCCGGCAGGCCGCTCAGATGGTCTGGAACGACAGGATGATGAGGATGGCCGCTCCCGCCGCCATGAAGCCCACCATCATCCCCCAGAGTTGCCAGCCGGGCTGGATGTGCACGGGCGCACGGTTATCTTCGGCGGTGACGGGGTGGTCCGAGGCGAAGCTACGGTCGCGGATGGGCTGCGGGTCCCTGACCTCGGCACGCGGCGCCGGATGGCCGCCGGCCTCGTCGTCAGTGCCGAGCGGCGCTGCCGCCGGGTCGGGATAGGCGATCTTGTCGCGGTTTTCGCCGTTGTCGGTCCGGATGCGCTCGCGCGCGGGGTGGCCTCTCTCCATCGGATATCTCCTTTGGAGGGTAACCCGCTGAATTCCAGACGGTTCCGTAAGGTCAGCCCAGCCAGGGGGCCGGGCTGTCCAGCGCGATGAGGGCATCCGGGGAAACGCGCGGGCGAACCAGCGCCCAGTCGGCTCCCTTCACCAGCACTTCGGGAATGAGCGCGCGCGTGTTGTAAGTGCCGGCCTGCACCGCGCCGTAGGCGCCCGCCGTCATCACGGCGAGCAGGTCTCCGGGCTGCGGGAGGGGCATGTCGCGCCCGAGGGCGAGATAGTCGCCGGTCTCGCACACCGGTCCCACCACGTCCACCGCGCCCTCGGGCGCATCTTCAGGCGGGGTGATGACGGGCACGATATCGTGATGCGCATCGTAGAGGGTGGGCCGGATCAGGTCGTTCATCGCCGCATCGGTGATGACGAAGGTCTTCGCCTCGCCCCGTTTCACATAAAGGACGCGGGTGACGAGGATGCCGGCATTGGCGACGATCATCCGCCCCATCTCGAACACGAGCGGCAGCTTGAGATCGCCCAGCGCCCGGCGGATCACCTGCGCATAGGCGGCGGGCGGCGGCGGCTCGGGATCGCCGGCGGCATAGGGCACGCCGAGCCCGCCGCCGAGGTCCATGTGGTGGAGCTTGTGGCCGGCGGCCAACAGGTCGCGCGCCAGTTCCGCCAGCAGCAGGGTGGCATTCTCGAACGGCGCGAGATTGGTGATCTGGCTGCCGATATGCATGTCCACGCCGGTGATCCGGATGCCCGGCAGGCGCGCGGCCTGGTCATAGACGGCGCGGGCGCGGGAGATCGGGATGCCGAACTTGGTCTCCGAGGTGCCGGTGGAAATCTTGGCGTGGGTCTTCGCGTCCACGTCCGGATTGACCCGGATGGAGATGGGCGCGATGGCTCCGCGCGCGCACGCGACCTCCGAGAGGGCCTCCAACTCCGGCTCGCTCTCGATGTTGAAGCAGAGGATGCCGGCATCGAGCGCGTCGGACATTTCCTGACGGGTTTTGCCGACGCCGGAAAACACGATCTTCTGCGGCGCGACACCAGCAGAGAGGGCGCGCTTCAGCTCACCGCCCGAGACGATGTCCGCCCCCGCGCCGAGACGGGCGAGGGTGGAGATGACGGACTGGTTGGAATTGGCCTTGAGCGCGTAGCACAGCAGCACGTCGCGGTCCGCGAACGCCTCGGTGAAGACGCGATAGTGCCGTTCCAGCGTCGCGGTGGAATAGCAGTAGAACGGCGTTCCGACGCTGCGGGCGAGCGCGGTCAGGTCAACGTCTTCGGCGTGAAGCCGGCCGTCGCGGGACGAGAAATGATGCATGGCGGGCGGCGATCAGAGCAGGAAATCGAGGAAGAAGGACTTTTTCGGCCCGGTGGCCGGAAGCGGGGCCGATTGCGCGGCGGTATTGCCCGGCAGGGGCGCGTTGATCCCGTTGATCCCCACGGGATTGCCCCCCCAGGCCTGATCGCGCGGTTCCGATCAGTCTCGGCGGAAATTCGCCGCCACTATAGCCGCGCCGCCGCCAAAGGCGAGCCCTGTCGTGTGGGAGGCTTAAGGGCGGGCCAGCCGGCGGCGGTCATGCCGCGTGGAGGGCGCGGGCAAGCAGAGGGCGCCCCTTCACGCACGCATCAGGCCCACTCTCCCGCTTGCGGGGGAGGGCCGGGGAAGGGGAAGGTTCGCTGCAGGAGGCTGAAACCTGTTCGCCCAGGCGCCGAGGTGAAGGCCCGAATCGCCGACGCCCGGTTCGCCCCCTCCCTCTCCCTCCCCCGCTTTCGCGGGAGAGGGGAGCGCCCGGTGGGGTGAGGTCTGAACCTGTGGGGCGCCCGACGTATGACGATGCTCGCCTCCTACCGTTCCACCACCACCGGCGCATGTCGGCGCTCCCAGCCGGCGCGCTCCAGCGCGGGCGTCTCGTCCTCTTCCAGAGGAGTGCCGAGGCAGAAATAGCCGATGAGCTGCCAGCC